>JBDTXQ010000239.1:0-4792 GCA_040006115.1 Usitatibacter sp. | reverse complement strand
CGGGACACGGGCGCGAGGACGACGCCGCGGTGATCAAGATCTTCCCCGGCATCGAGCTGCCGAAGAAAGAGTAGACGTTTTAGATGGGGGTGAGGAGCGGCTTGCCGGAGAAGTGCGCCGCGAGGTTGTCGATCACGAGCTGGCCCATGGCGGTGCGCGTCTGGTGCGAGGCACTGCCGACATGAGGCTGCAGGACCACGTTGTCGAGCGTGAGGAAGCCCGCGGGCACATCCGGTTCGTCGACGAAGACGTCCAGCCCCGCACCGCCGAGGCGGCCTTGCTGGAGCGCTTCCACCAGCGCGGGCTCATCGGCGACGGTCCCGCGCGAGATGTTCACGAAGACGCCTTTCGGGCCGAGCGCGTCGATCACCGCGCGACTCACGATGCCGCGCGTGGCTTCGCCGCCCGGACACGCGGCGACGAGGAAATCCACTTCCTTCGCGAGCGCAACGAGGTCGGCGTAGTACGGCCAGGCGACGTCGTTTTTCTTGTTGGGTCCCTGGTAGGCGATCTTGAGATTGAACGCCTCGGCTCGCTTCGCGATGGCGCGCCCAATCCGTCCGATGCCGATGACGCCCAGGGTCTTCCCCTGGATCGTGTCGGTGAGCGGCATCGCGCCCTTCAGCCACTTGCCCTCGCGCACGTAGCGGTCGCCCTGCGGCACCTTGCGCACGGTCGCCAGCAAGAGCGCGATGGCGAGGTCGGCCACGTCGTCTGTGAGCACGTCGGGCGTGTTGGTGACGGTGATGCCGCGCTTGCGGGCGGCGTCCACGTCCACGGTGTCGTAGCCCACGCCGAAGTGGGAGATCACCTTCAGCTTCGGCAGCTTCGCCATGGTCGCGCCGTCGATGCCGCCGGAGTTGGAACTCGCGACCGCGGTGATGCGATCGGCGACGGAGGCGATCATCGCGTCGCGGTCCTTCGCCTCGAAGAGCTTGTGGGTCGTGTACGC
This sequence comes from Usitatibacter sp., assembly GCA_040006115.1. Classification (GTDB taxonomy): domain Bacteria; phylum Pseudomonadota; class Gammaproteobacteria; order Burkholderiales; family Usitatibacteraceae; genus Usitatibacter. The sequence continues at coordinate 3,840 of JBDTXQ010000239.1, read as the reverse complement.
CGCCTCGAGCGCCGCGAGGGTGGGCGGATACATCCTTCCGGTGACGATCAGGTCGGTTTTCATCGTGGAGTCTCGGTGGGAGTGGGAACACCCAGCTTCTTCGACCAGGCGTGCATGTCGGCGAGCGCGGCGTCGTCGATGGGGATGCCGGCGATGCGCCGCCTCTCCTGCTCGACCAGCTCGGGCTCGCCCGGGAAGAGGATGTCGCCTTGCGCCTTCAAGTCCTTCACCATCGCGTCGACCGTCGCCTCGAGCGTGGCAGCGCCGGCGAAGCGCTGCGGATCGATCGCGATCATGAGATGGCCGATCTTGCGCGGGCGGTCGAGCTCCTCATACATGCTGTTGATGTGGCGCCCGTAGGTCATGCCGTTCATGGCGCCGCAGAGGAGGTCGATCATCAACGCGAGTCCGTAGCCCTTGTAGCCGTAGACCGGCCCGCCGAGGGGAATGCCGGCGCGCGCACCGTGGGGATCGGTGGTGGGCTTGCCCTCGGCATCGACGGCGATCCCCTCATCGAGCGTCGCGTTCTCGATGCGCGCATTGAGCACCTTGTTCCATGCGACCTGGGAAGTCGCCATGTCGAGGCACACCGGCTCGCCGTTCGCGCGCGGGAACGCGATCGAGACGGGATTGGTGCCGAAGTACTTGTCGCGCCCGCCGTGGGGTACGACCACGGAGCTGGAATGCGTCATGGCGATGCCGACCAGGTGCTCCTTCGCCGCCATGCGCGTGTAGAGGCCGACCGCGCCGCAATGCGAGGAGTGGCCGACGCCCACCACGCCCACGCCGGACTCGCGCGCCATCTCGATCGCGACTTCCATTGCGAGAGTCGCGTGCACGATGCCGAGGCCATCCTCGCCGTGCACCTGCGCCGTGACCGGGCCGGTGCGCATCACGAGCGGCGCCGCGAAAGGCGAAATCGACCCGATCGTCATCCTGTTCAAGTAATGCGTGAGCCGCAGCACGCCGTGGGAGTCGACGCCCCAGGCGCTCGTCTGCACCAGCGATTCGCCGACGAGCTTCGCCTCCGGCGGCGGGACCCCCACCTTTTCCAGGCAGCTCACTGCCCATGACATCAGGCGCTCACGGGGGATTCGGGTCATGGGGCGTTATACGGGCACAGGCGCGGCGTCCCAGAACATCTCGGGGTTATCTGCGTTCACACGCGTTTTATCTGCGGATAAAAGATCTGGTCATTTACCGGCGTAGGCGACGACGCGCTGGCGCTGCTCGCCCAGGCCCTGGATGCCGAGGGTCACCACGTCGCCGGGCTTCAGGTATTGCGGCGGCTTCATGCCGAGGCCCACGCCGGGCGGCGTGCCGGTGGTGATGATGTCGCCGGGAAGGAGCGTCATGAACTGGCTGATGTACGAGACCAGTTGCGCGCAGCCGAAGACCATGGTGCGGGTGTTGCCGCGCTGGCGCTTTTCCCCGTTCACGTCGAGCCACAGGTCGAGCGTCTGCGGGTCGGTGATCTCGTCAGTGGTGACGAGCCAGGGACCCACCGGGCCGAAGGTGTCGCAGCCCTTGCCGCGGTCCCACTGGCTGCCGCGCTCCAGCTGGAAGTTGCGCTCCGAGACGTCGTTCACGACGGTGTAGCCCGCGACGTGGTCGAGCGCCTTCGATTCCGGAACGTACTGCGCCTTGGTGCCGATCACGATGCCGAGCTCCACTTCCCAGTCGAGCTTGGTCGAGCCCTTGGGCTGGATCACCTCGTCGTTGGGACCGGTGAGGCAGGTGGTCGCCTTCATGAAGAGGATCGGCTCGGTGGGAATCGCCATGCCCGACTCGGCGGCGTGGTCGCTGTAGTTCAGGCCGACGGCGACGAACTTGGTGATGCCGGCGTAGGGCACGCCCAGGCGCGGGTTGCCGCGCACCACCGGAAGCGTCTCCGGCTTCACGCGCGCGAGGCGCGCGAGGTTGCGCGGCGCGAGCATCGCGTCGTCGACCTGCGTGATGACCTTGGAAAGGTCGCGGATGTTGCCGTCCTTGTCCGCGAGGCCGGGCTTCTCGCGGCCGGGTGCGCCGTATCTCAAGAGTCTCATTGTTCTTCTCCGGGATTCAAAAAAGTCGTGTCAGGTACGACATTTTAAGTTGCACCTGACACGACTTTCCAGTTTACAGGCTCATGCCGCCGTCGACGAAGACGGCCTGGCCGGTCATGAAGGAGGATTCGTCGGAGACGAGGTAGACGAAGGTCTCGGCGATCTCTTCGGCGCTGGCGAGGCGGCCCATGGGCTGGCGGGCGATGAAGTCCTTGCGCGCCTGGGCGGGATCGGCGAAGGCGTTGATGCGATCGCCCAGCGACGGCGTGTCGACGGTGCCGGGGCACACGCAATTCACGCGGATACTCTGCTTCACGTGGTCCACGGCGAGGGCGCGGGTGAAGCCGGCCACCGCGGCCTTGCTCGCGGCATAGGCGAGTCGGTTGGGCGCGGCCTTTTCGGTGCCGAGCACCGACGCCATGTTGAGGATCACGCCGCCGCCCGCGGCAATCATCTTCGGCAGCATCGCCTTGGTGACAAGGAACATGCTGCGCACGTTCACGCTGAAGCTCTTGTCCCAGTCGTCAAGCGTGCAGTCGATCAGCGATCCCTGGTGCACCCAGCCCGCGCAATTGAAGAGCACGTCGACGGCGCCCGTCGCATCGACGAACGCGTTCACCGCCTTCTCGTCGGTCACGTCGAGGCGTTTCGGCTCGATGCCCGCCTGGCCCGCCAGGCCGCGCAGCGAGTCGTCGTTCAAGTCGGTGGCGATCACCTGCGCACCCTCGCGCGCGAAGGCGAGGACGGCGGCGCGGCCCATCCCGGCGCCGGCGGCGGTGACGAGGATGCGCTTGCCGGCAAGGCGATTGGCCATCGATTTTTCTCCGTGCTAGAGTGGGCCGAATTGGCCTGACCACTTTACCAGATGCCGCTCCAAGTCGTCGACAACCGCCGCCTCTATCGACAGATCGCCGACCAGATCGCGGCGTTGATCGAGCGGGGCGAGTACGGCTCGGGCGCGCGCCTGCCGCCGGAGCGCGACCTCGCGAAGCAGCTTGGAGTGAGCCGCCCCTCGGTGCGCGAGGCGCTGATCGCGCTGGAGGTCGAGGGCTACGTCGAGGTGCGCGTGGGATCAGGGGTGTACGTGACGGGGCCGGGCCGGCCCGCGCGCGTGGAGCCGCTCGCCGCCGATTCCGGGCCCTTCGAGCTCATCAAGGCACGCTGGCTGATCGAGGCGGAGTGCGCGGCGCTCGCCGCGAAGTCCGCGACGCGCTCGCAGGTCCGTGCCATGGAAGAGGCGCTCGGCCAGATGGAGAGCGAGCGCGACCGCGGCGTGATACCGCTCGGCGCCGACCGCCTGTTCCACCTGCGCATCGCCGAGGCGAGCGGCAACAGCGCGCTCGCGCTCGTGGTGAAGACGCTCTGGGACCAGCGCCAGGGGCCGCTCTTCCTCAGGCTCGAGCACCACTTCGACACGCCCGAGCTCTGGACGCTCGCGATCCGCGAGCACCGCGAGATCGTCGACGCGATCGCGCGCCACGCCGCCGGCGCCGCGCGCGCGGCAATGCGCAGGCACATGAACCAGGCGGCGAAGCGCTTCAGCAAAAGCTGGACGAAGAAGAAAAAGGGGTCAGAACCCTTTTCGACGCGAAAAGGGTTCTGACCCCTTTTTCGAGGAGAGAAACGAATGGAAGAGCAGGAGCACATCCTCAATGCGGCCGGCGAGTTCGATGTCCACGACGAGCCGATCGACCTCTCGCAGTACCGCTTCGAGAACTGGATCGCATTCGGCTTCTTCTGGGTCCTCGCGCTCACGATCTTCTACCAATTCTTCACGCGCTACGCGTTGAACGAC
>JBDTXQ010000238.1:0-4829 GCA_040006115.1 Usitatibacter sp. | reverse complement strand
CATTTCCCGTCGCGGTGGAGTCGCTCACGCTGCCGCCCGTGATGACGGCGGGGACGTCACCCTGCACCAGCACGCCCATGTGCGAGTTGCCCTTGAAGCTCGAGCGCGACACGTCGAGGAGCGCGCCGCCCCGCACCAGCACGCCGTCGAAGTTGCCGCGCACAGTGCTGCCGGAAACCCGCACCGCGGCGGGCGCATTGACGACGACGCCCGAGGACGAGAAATTGGAAATCACGCAGTTCTCGATGGTGAGGCTCGCGCCGCTGGTCATCGAAACGCCGTTCACCCCGCCGATGCCGTTGATGTTGAGGCCGCGAAGGATCACGTTGGCGCCGCCCGTGGCGATGGTGACCGCATTGCCGGTGCTCGCCGCGATGCCGGCGTAGAAGCCGGGGTTGGCGGTGATGGTGACCGACTTGTCGATCGTGACGGCGCCGTAACCCGCTGCGTTGAGCGCCACGACTTCCCCGCCCGGGACCGTCAAGCCGAGCGCCGCGGTCAAGCTCCGGCACGGCGTGGCGAAGCCACAGCTCGTGGAAATATTGGAGTCCGAGCCGTACGACGCGACGAACGTGCGCTGGGTCGGTGGGCCCACCGGATTGCAGTTGCCGGTGACGGCGCCGGTGCCGTCGATGCGGAAGTCCGCGTTGGCCGTGCAGCCCGCGGTGATGGTGAACGTCGTGGGAGTCAAGCCGCCGAGCGCGATGGTTGGCATCGCCGCTACGCCGCCCACATAGAGCGGCGGCAGGAACGAGTAAGACGGAGTTGTGCCGCCAGGAGGGATGGCGGAGGGATTGGAGAAGTCTTCAGAGTACGGGCCAACGCTGGAACCGCCATCGAAGCTCGAGTCGATGACTTCGGCTTTCAGCGTGTAGGTGCCGGGTTTCAACAGCATCTTGAATCCGCCGGTATTCGTCTTGAGGTAGTCGGACACGTTGCTGAATACGCCCGCCGCGCCCTGCGCGAAGATGTTGGCGCCGAGGATCGGAACAAGGCTGGCGGTCGTGAAGGTCCCGGTGAGCGTGCCGTAATTGGCGTTGACCGTGACATCGGGATAAAGCGTCGTGACCGCCGCCGCATCGTCCTCGTGAAGGGAGACAAGGGTGCGATAGGCGATCGGATACATGAGCGGGTAGTTCGAGGTCGGCAGCCCCTGCGCCGAATCGATCTGCGTATGGTCCATGCCGATCAGGTGGCCGACCTCGTGGGCGAGCACCACGCTCATGGTGGCGTCGGATACCGCGCGGAAACCGTTGATCACCGCGCGGCCCTCGGTGTACTGGCAGCTGCTCCACGCGGAGCCGGCGATACCGAGCACGTTATTCTTCGCACCGACACCGAAAATGTCGTCGATGATCGATCCATCGGTATCGTAGATGACCGGGCTCAACCCGTCGGAGAAACTGGCTTGAGTGCTGAAGTAGGTCTTGTAGTTCGCGACGGTAACGTCCTCGGGCATATCCACCCCGCGACCGATCGTCACGGTGGCGGTAGGTACGTTCGTCCACAGCGACACCGCATTGGTCACCAGCAAATCGGCCGCCGCTTTCGAGCGCGAGCCGAGCGTTCCCAGGTCGTAATTCAGCGTCACCATGCCCGCGCCGGGATACTTGATCGGCTGGTTGGAGCACAGGCCGAGGGGGCCGCCGGCGAAAGCGCCGGACGCGGCGAAAGCCAGGAGGAGCGCGCAGCCGGTGCGTGCCGCGATCGTCATCCCCCTCATGGACCCGCTCCGACGCGCTCGCGGATGAGGGCCTTGAAATCCTGCAGGTTGAGGCGCGTTTGCGGCCCGTTTTGCGCGCCGCTGCCTTGCGGCGCCCTGGCGGCCGCGCCCGGCGCCATGCGAGAGGTCAGCTCGACGAAATCGCGCCCGTTCGTGACCTGGGGCCCGCCCGCGTCCTGGGCGATGGTGAATCGTCCCTGGGTGAGACCCACCGGGCTCGAGAATCCCGAGGCGGAGACGCCCGCGAGGAAGACCACGTAGCCTTGCCCGACCGCGAAGGTGGGCACGCCGTAGACCTTGAATTGCACGTTCTCGCCGGGAATGGCCCCACCGATCTGCTTTATGGTGTGGCTCGATCCGACCGCGCCCTTCAGCACGTCGCTCACGGCGAACGTGGTGTAGGTGGCGATAATTCCATTCGCGTCGCGTTGAGTGCGGTTCTCGGTGCAGGTGCCTTGGAACGCGATCGCCGCCCCGTCGATGAGCTCGTCGAGGAACAACGAATTGACCATCGTGGCCTGCGCGCCGAACGCGGCGGCGAGCGCAAGGAACAACACGGCAAGTGCTCGTTTCATCACGGGTGGGCTTTCCCAAAGAGAATGACGCGCAACCGAATACGAAGTAAATACAAGTCTAGGGGCATCTTCCTCCCCGCCCCATGCCTTGCATGTTTCGCCCGCAACACGGGAATGGCCGCTTATGTCATCGATTGGGTGTGCGCAATTTCATACCCCGGAGCCGGCCTGCGATGCGCCTCAGATCCCCGCGAGGGGGGTGATTGTTCCGTTCGTGTTGAGGACGTTCTGGCTTACCGTGTTATTGCCCTGGGATTCCAGCGTTCCGGCGTTCGGCGTTACGCCATTCCGGAGCCCTTCGTTATTGTTGGTCACGATGCTGCCGCTCACGGTAGCCCGTGCGGTGCCGCCGTTGGTGTTGTAGACCCACACCCCGTAGGTATTGTTGGATGCGGCCGAACGGGTGACGGCGAGACGGGCATTGCCGCCGGCGGTGTCCGCAAACGCGAGGAATCCCACCGCGTTGCCGGTCGAGACGGAGTCGATGACGGTGCCATTCGTCGTCGGGCCGGCGATGCTGCCGTTGACATGGACACCCGCCTGCTGGCTGCCCCTGAAGGTCGACCGGGTCACGTCGAGCGCCGCACCGCCCTGCACGTACAGGCCGTCGACGCCGCCTATGACTTTGCTGTCGAGGATGCGCACGAGGGCGGGCGCACTGACGAACACGCCATTGAGGTTGAAGGCGGATATCACGCAGTTTTCTACGGTCAGGCTTGCGCCGGCGGTCATCGCGATGCCCTTGTCGGCTCCCAGGCTGTTGATGCTGAGGTAGCGAAGGATCACGTCGATGCCTGTGCCCGTGATCGTCACGGCATTGCCGCTGCTCGCCGCGATCCCCGCATAGACACCGGGGTTCGCGGTGATCGTGACGGACTTGGTGATGACGACGGGGCCATACCCCGCGGCATCCAGCGCCAAGAGTTCTCCGCCCGGGTCGACCACGGGGAGCGCCGAGTTGAAACTGCGGCAGGGGCGGGTGAAGCCGCAGTTCGTGGCGACGTTGGCGTCCGACCCGTACGACGCCACGAACGCGCGCTGCACCGCCGCGGCGGGCATGGCGCCGATTGCGGCGAAAAAGGCGAGTGCGGCTAGAACCTTGACACGTTGACGCATGAAGATCTCCCGAGCGTTGAAATGCGGGCAGCAAGAGTTCCCGCCGGTGGCAGGCGCGGCCCGAACGCAATGTACGCCATTCAGAGTGAAACTTACCACGGCGAGGTCGCAAGCCGGGCGATGACGCGCCCGGCCTGCCGTTGGGAAGCACTACAACTGTCACGCAGCCCACGTTGAGGCCGTTCGGCTCACACCATCGTCGATCCCATGAGCGACCACGTGAACGGCATCGTGCGTTCGGTCAAGATACGCCGCGAATTCCGTTCCTCAGCCCAGGAAATCGACGATTCGCTGCACGCACGCTTGCGCGTCATGCTCGCCGGGTCGAACGTGGACCTCCGCGAGTTCCGGCGGCTCATAGGGACTGTCGATGCCGGTGAAGTTGAGCAGCTCTCCGCGCCGGGCCTTCGCATAGAGGCCCTTCGGATCTCGCCTTTCGCATTCGGCCAGGGGGGTATCGACGAATATCTCGATGAATTCCCCTTCGTCGAACAGCGCCCTTGCAAGGCGGCGCTCCGAGCGGAACGGCGAAATGAACGACACCAGCACGATGAGGCCAGCATCCACCATCAGGCGCGCCACTTCGGCGACGCGGCGGATATTCTCCACGCGGTCGCCTTCCGTGAAGCCCAGGTCGCGATTCAATCCATGGCGCACGTTGTCGCCATCCAGCAGGTACGTATGGCGGCCCGCGGCGTGCAGCCGTTTCTCGAGGAGGTTGGCGAGGGTGGATTTGCCAGCCCCTGACAATCCGGTGAACCAGATGCAGCGCGGCTGCTGGTGCATGAGGGCGGTGCGCGCCGCGCGGTCCACGTCGACCGCCTGCCAATGAATGTTGGAGGCGCGCCGCAGGGCGAACTCGATCATGCCGCAGCCGACGGTCTCGAAGGTGAGCTTGTCGATCAGGATGAAGCCGCCCAGCGCGCGGTTCGACTCGTAGGGCTCGAAGACCACCGGCCGGCTGGTCGAAAGGTTGGCGACACCGATTTCGTTCAGCCCAAGGGACTTCGCGGCGAGGTGCGCGCCGCTGTCGACATCGACGCGATACTTGATGGCGGTGACCGTGGCGGTGGCTTCCGTGGCGTGGATCTTGAGCACGTAGGGGCGCCCCGGGACGAGCGCGTGCTCACCCATCCACAGCAGCCGCGCCTCGAATTGGTCCGCCGCATCGGGCGCGCCATCGGCCGCCACGATCACGTCGCCGCGGCTCACGTCGATCTCGTCGGCAAGGGTGAGCGTCACGGAGTCGCCGGCCGATGCGCGCTCCACGTTGCCGAATCCCGCGATCACGTCCTTCACGCGAGTCTCCACACCCGAAGGCGAAACGCGCACGGCGTCCCCGGGCCGCACCGTGCCCGCGGCGATGCGGCCGCTGAAGCCGCGAAAATCCTGGTTGGGGCGATTCACGAGCTGCA
>JBDTXQ010000237.1:0-4845 GCA_040006115.1 Usitatibacter sp. | reverse complement strand
TCTACTACGCGCATCGCCTGGTCGAGCGCCAGGCGATGCTGCGCAAGGACGGGCGGCTGCCGTGGCTGCGCCCGGACGCCAAGAGCCAGGTCACGTTCAGATACGTGGACGGCAAGCCCGCGGAGATCGACACCGTGGTGCTCTCCACCCAGCACTCGCCCGAGATGAGCGAGGGCACGAAGATGAAGCAGGAAGCGATCGACGCCGTGATCGAGATGATCATCAAGCCGGTGCTTCCCAAGGAGTTCCTCAAGAACACCAAGTACCTCGTCAACCCGACCGGGCGCTTCGTGGTCGGCGGCCCGCAGGGCGATTGCGGCCTGACCGGCCGCAAGATCATCGTCGACACCTATGGCGGCGCCTGCCCCCACGGCGGTGGCGCTTTCTCCGGCAAGGATCCCTCGAAGGTGGATCGCTCGGCCGCGTACGCCGCGCGCTATGTCGCGAAGAACGTGGTGGCCGCGGGCCTCGCGCGACAGTGCGAGATCCAAGTGAGCTACGCGATCGGCGTGGCCAGGCCGATCAACGTGACGGTGTACACCAACGGCACGGGCGTCGTCCCCGACGAAAAGATTGCGCAGCTCATCCAGCAGCACTTCGACCTGCGTCCGAAAGGCATCGTGAAGATGCTCGACCTCCTGCGCCCGATCTACGCCAAGACCGCCGCCTACGGCCACTTCGGGCGCGAGGAGCCGGAGTTCACCTGGGAAGCGACCGACAAGTCCTCGCTGCTGCGCGATGCCGCCGGCATCAAGGGCGAGGCGAAGCGCGCGATGGCCGCCGCAGACTAGGTCAAAAGTGCTTTGCGAAGACCGCGGCCACCTTCGGGGTGGCCGCGGTCTTTTCGGCGATCGCGAATAGCTTCGGGGCGTTCGCCGCGAACCACTTCCGGCCGGGTCTCCAGTAAGTCATGGGCGCGATGTACAGATCGAGCGCCGTCATCTCCTCGCCTAGGAACCAGGGTGACCGGGCAGCCGCCTCGGCCTGGCGCCACAGGCCCTCGCGATGGCGGTTGGTGCTCTCGCGCAGTTGCTTCGCGCCTTCCGGGTTCGCGACCCACTTCGAGGTGTCGTCGCCGTAGGTGAACGTGGGATAGATGGCCGCCACGAAGAACACCGCCCAGCGGTAGAAATCGCCGCGCGCTGGGTGGCCGCGCGGCGGGATGAGCCCGGCCTGCGGCGCCAGGTCGTCCACGTAATGCAGCATCGCAAGGCTTTCGGTGAGCACCGTCCCGTCGGGAAGCACGAGGGCCGGGACCTGGCCAAGGGGGTTGACCGAAAGCAGGCGATCGCGCGTGGCGCTCCCCGGCGCGTAGTCGACCTCCTCGTAGTCGAAGGGCATGCCGGCCGCCGCCAGCGCGCTTTCGACGATCACGTTGCCGCAACCCTTGCATCCCAGCAGCAGTGCTTTCTTCATGGTGACGGCCCCGGCCAAAACATTTACAATAGCGGTCGTTCGAGGAGCGTTGCAACGGGCGGATCGTTACTCCTCCTGCCAGGCTCGAACTTTCCAAAACCGCGCTCGTTATCCGTGACCCGCTCACGGGAGACGAGCCGCACCAGCGCCCCCTCCCGCGTTCAGGCCACCTTTGACGAAAAGGGACCTCACATGAACGCCCGCATCAAGCCTGTAGATTTCACCGACTACAAAGTCGCCGACCTTGCCCTCGCCGCCTGGGGCCGCAAGGAGATCCTCATCGCCGAGACCGAAATGCCGGGGCTCATGGCGATTCGCGATGAGTTCGCGCAAACCCAGCCGCTGCGCGGCGCGCGCATCACCGGCTCGCTGCATATGACGATCCAGACCGCGGTGCTGATCGAGACGCTCGAAGCGCTCGGCGCGGAGATCCGCTGGGCCTCGTGCAACATCTTCTCCACGCAGGACCACGCCGCGGCCGCGATCGCCGCCACCGGCGTCCCGGTGTTCGCGCACAAGGGCGAGTCGCTCACCGAGTACTGGGACTACACGCACCGCATCTTCGATTGGGGCGTGGGCGCCGACGGCAAGCCCAAGTACACCAACATGATCCTCGACGACGGCGGCGACGCGACGCTGCTGCTGCACATCGGCGCCCGCGCCGAGAAGGATCAAACGTGCATCTCGAAGCCCGCGAGCGAGGAGGAGGAGGTCCTCTTTGCCTCGATCAAGGCGCAGCTCGCCAAGGATCCGACGTGGTACTCGACGCGCCTCGCGCACGTCAAGGGCGTGACCGAAGAGACAACGACCGGCGTGAAGCGGCTCTACCAGATGTTCAAGGACGGGGTGCTCAAGTTCCCGGCGATCAACGTGAACGATTCGGTGACCAAGAGCAAGTTCGACAACCTCTACGGCTGCCGCGAATCGCTGGTGGACGGCATCAAGCGCGCGACCGACGTGATGGTGGCGGGCAAGGTGGCGTTGATCGCCGGCTACGGCGACGTGGGCAAGGGCAGCGCCCAGGCGATGCGCGCCCTCTCGGCGCAGGTCTGGATCACCGAGATCGATCCCATCTGCGCGCTGCAGGCCGCGATGGAAGGCTATCGCGTGGTCACGATGGATTACGCGTGCGAGCACGCCGACATCTTCGTCACCGCGACCGGCAACTACCAGGTGATCACGCACGACCACATGAAGCGCATGAAGAACAACGCGATCGTGTGCAACATCGGCCACTTCGACAACGAGATCGAGGTCGCGTCGTTGAAGCAGTACGCCTGGGAGAACATCAAGCCCCAGGTCGACCACGTGATCTTCCCGGACGGCAAGCGCATCATCCTGCTCGCCGAAGGGCGCCTCGTGAACCTGGGCTGCGGCACCGGCCATCCGTCGTACGTGATGAGCTCTTCGTTCGCCAACCAGGTGATCGCGCAGATCGAGCTCTTCACGCACCAGGAGAATTATCCGGTCGGCGTGTACGTGCTGCCCAAGCATCTCGACGAGAAGGTGGCGCGCCTGCAGCTCACCAAGCTGGGCGCGCAACTCACCCGGCTCACCGATGCGCAGGCGAACTACATCGGGGTGAAGCTCGAGGGTCCGTACAAGCCGGACGCGTACAGGTACTGAAATGGGATCGGGAACGGTGTCGGAGCGGACCTACAGCTTCGAGTTCTTCCCGCCCAAGTCGCCCGAGGGCGTCGAGAAGCTGCGCGCGACGCGAAAGCAGCTCGCGCAACTGAACCCGGCGTTCTTCTCGGTGACTTTCGGCGCAGGAGGGTCGACCCGCGAGGGAACGCTCTCCACCGTCCTGGAGATCCGCCGCGACGGGCACCACGCCGCCCCCCACCTCTCGTGCGTCGCCTCGACGCGCGAGAGCTTGCGCGAGGTGATCGCGCAGTACAAGGCGCACGACATCCGCCACATCGTGGCACTGCGCGGGGACATGCCTTCGGGAATCGCCGCGGGCGGGGAATTGCGCTACGCCTCGGACCTGGTGCGCTTCATCCGCGAGGAGACCGGCGACTGGTTCAACGTCGAGGTCGCCTGCTATCCCGAGTACCACCCGCAGGCGCGCAAGCCCGAGCAGGACCTGAAGGCCTTCAAGGCCAAGGTCGACGCCGGCGCGAACGGCGCGATCACGCAGTACTTCTACAACGCCGACGCGTATTTCTACTTCGTCGAGCAATGCGAGGCGATCGGGATCTCGGTGCCGATCGTGCCCGGCATCATGCCGATCAACAATTTCTCGCAGCTCGCGCGCTTCTCCGACGCCTGCGGGGCGGAGATCCCGCGCTGGATCCGCATGAAGCTCGAGGGCTTCGGCGACGACACGGCGTCGGTCAAGGCCTTCGGCCTTGACGTCGTGACCGACCTCGGCGACCGGCTGCTGCAGGGCGGCGCGCCGGGGCTGCATTTCTACACCATGAACATGGCCGGCCCGACCTCCACGATCTGGCAACGCCTCGGTTTGTAAGGGCTGGCGCTACAATCGCTGCATAGACAGGCCAGGGAGGCCGCTTGAAGACCAAAGCCAGCAAGCCGAGCGAAGCCGTGCCGCACGCGAGCTCGACGCTCGCATCCCAGATCCGCTCCCTGCCTGCCGACGAGGCCGCCGCCCTCGTCGAGCGCGTCGTGCCGGCCGAAGCGGTCGTTGCGCTGCTGCAGCTGAACCCCGCGATGGTCCAGGACATCCTCGCGCAGCTCGACTCCGGGCCGCGCCGCTTCATCGCCGCCTCGGCGCCCCCGGAAGTGGCCGAGCAGTGGAAGCGCAACACCAAGTACGCGAAGGGCACCATCGGGCACCTGATGGAGGCGCCGCTCGCGGTGTTCAGCCCCGACATGACGGTGGGCGAGGCGATCGAGAACCTGCGCCCGATCGTGCGGAGCGCCTTCGTGACCTATGTCTATGTCGTCGACGCCGACGGCAAGCTGGGCGGCCTCGTCACGATGCGCGACCTCCTCTTCAACGACCGCAAGGCGCACCTCGCCGACGTGATGCTCGCCAATCCGTTCACGCTCGCGCCGGAGCTCGCGCTGCCCGACGCGATGAAGCTCGCGGTCAACAAGCACTTTCCGCAGTACCCGGTGACCGATGCCGAGGGGCGGCTCGTGGGACTGGTCCGCGGCGCCGCGCTCTTCGAGCTCGAGGCCTTCGAGATCACCGCGCAGGCGGGCTCGATGGTTGGCGTGGAGAAGGAAGAGCGCTTCTCGACTTCGATCAAGCAAAGCTTCAAGTACCGCAACCCGTGGCTCCTCATCAATCTGCTCACCGCGTTCGCCGCGGGTGGGGTGGTGGCGGCCTTCCAGGGCACGCTCGACAAGCTGGTGATCCTCGCGGCATTCCTGCCGGTGCTGGCGGGCCAATCGGGCAACACCGGATGCCAGGCGCTCGCGGTCACGGTGCGCGGCATCACGCTGGGCGACATCAAG
>JBDTXQ010000236.1:0-4899 GCA_040006115.1 Usitatibacter sp. | reverse complement strand
AAGGCTTGTAGCGCGTGATCAGCACCCAGTCGCTGGTGGTGCCGCCGTCCTCGCCCGACTCGTGCAGGTAGGCGTACTCGAGCTTGTGGTGCTCCGCGATCGCGAGCAGCACGGGCTTCAGGTCGAGGAAGCGATTCGAGACGTGGAAGGCGATCACGCCTTCGGGCTTGAGGTGCTTCAGGTACTCGGTGATCGCCTCGACCGTGATGAGGTGCACCGGGATCGAGTCTCCCGAGAATGCGTCAACCGCGATCACGTCGTAATTCTGCGGCGCCTCGCGCTCGAGCGAAAGGCGCGCGTCGCCCAGCACCACCTCGATCTTCGCCGGGGAGTCCGCGAGGTAGGTAAACCATTGGCGTGCGATGCGCGGCACTGCGGGATTGACGTCGTAGAAGCGGTAGACGTCGTCGCCGTCGCCGTAGACCGCGAGCGATCCCGCCCCCAGCCCGATCACGCCCACGCGGATGGGCTTGCCCTCGAAGGCGATCAGCGTGCGCCCGATTCCGGAGGTCGCCTTGTAGTAGGTGGTCGCCGAGCGCCGGTACTTCTCGGAAAGCCACTGCTCGCCGTGCAGGATGCCGCCGTGCACGAGCGAACGGTAGCGCGTCTCCTTGTCGTCGACGCGCATCTGGTTTTCCTTCACGCGCAGCACGCCGTAGTAGTTGCGCTCTATGTAGACCGTGTCCTCCGTGAAGTTGCGCACCCGCCAGACCAGCGCCGCGCTCGCGAACGCGAGCACCACCACGAGCAGGCCCAGCACCGGCAGCGGCCTCGAGAGATTGACCCCGAGCGCGAGCGCCGCCACCACGATCAGCGTGATCTCCAGCTCGAGGTAGCCGGGGAGCGTGACGGGTGCCACGATCCCGACCAGGACGCCGCCCACCACCCCGCCCAGGGACACCACCAGGTAGAAGAGCGTGAGGTGGCGCGCGCCGGGGCGCCGCGTAGCCAACTCGCCGTGGCAGAACATGCACACGAAGTAGAGCCCGATGGTGAACACCACGATCTGCCAGAGAAGCTCGAACTGCAGGTTCTTGTCGGCCAGAAACCACGCCATCACGCAGAGCATCCACGCGAGGCTGCCCAGGTACAGGTCGCGCCGGTACCAGCGATTGCCCTCGAAGCAGAGGATGAAGGTGAGCAGGTAGACCGCGAGCGGGATCACCCAGAGAAGCGGAATCGACGAGATGTTCTGCGTAAGGTGGTTCGAGACGCCGAAAAGCGTGACGGAGCCGAGGGCGGAGAGCGCGAGCCAGAGCGCCACTTGCGACGCGCGCGGGCGCGGCTCTTGCGCGGTCGCGGCGATCTGCCCACCTTCCACGGTGAGCTCCGGGAGCGCCCGGCTCTTCCACGCCAACGCTGCGCAGCAAGCGACGAAGAGCGCGTAGCCCGCCGACCACCAGAAGGATTGGTCCTGGTTCGAGAACCAGGGCTCGAAGAGGAACGGGTAGCCGATGAGCGCCAGCATCGAGGCGAAATTGGAGAGCGCGAAGAGCCGGTAGGGGCTCGAGCCCGGAAACGCGCGCGCGAACCACGCCTGCGCGAGCGGGCTCGTGGACGACAGGAGGAAATACGGCAGGCCCACGGTGGCGAAGAGGAGCGCGAGGATCCGCCACAGCGGAGACTCCCCGCCAGGAGGCTTCCATGAAGCATCGGGCGCAACCGGCAGGAAGGCGAGGCTCGCGAGGAGGAGGCCGATATGGATCCAGCTCTGCCGGCGCGCCGTGACGTGGCTCGCGAGCCAGTGCGCGTACGCGTAGCCCAGGAGGAGCACCAGCTGGAAGAACACCATGCAGAGCGTCCACACGATGGCGACGCCGCCGAACCACGGCAGGATCTGCTTGGCGAGGAGCGGCTGCACCAGGAAAAGCAGGAACGCGCTCAGGAATACGGTTGCGGCGTGCAGCGGCATGCGGTGATTCGAGGGGAAAGGGCGCGCGGAAAGTGCGGGCGATCTTAGCAGATTGCTATACTCGCCGGCCCATGCTCGCCCGCTACCTCCGCTTCATGCTGTTGCTCGAGCTGCTTGCCTACGCGGCGATCGCCGAGTGGCTGCATTTCCTGTTCGGTTGGGGTTACGCGCCGCTCGCCCTCGGCGCGATCGCCGCGGGGCTCCTCGGGCGCCTCGCGATGGTCTCGCTCACCACCGCCATCGGATTCGCCGCGCGATCACCGGTGCCGAGGGAGCATCGCATCGGCTTCACCGCCTCGTTCGCGCGCCTGGTGCGCGAATGGCGCTCGGTCATCTCCACCAGCATGCTCTGGTTTCCGTGGGATCGCTGGGTCGTGCGGCCCGATCCAGAGCCGAAACCGGGAGGAGGCATTCCCGTCATCCTCGCGCACGGCTATTTCAGCAATCGCGGCTACTTCGGCGCGCTCGCGAGCGCATTGGACGCGCGAGGAGCGGGCCTCGTGTTCACGCCCAATCTCTCCGCAGCGTTCGCCACCATCGAGGCCTACGCTGACGAGCTGCACCGCGAGATCGAGCGCATCGCCGCGGGAACGCGCCAGCCCCAGGTGGTCCTGGTCTGCCACAGCATGGGCGGGCTCGGCGCGCGCGCTTACCTCTGCGCGCATGGCGCGGCGCGCGTGCGCAAGCTCGTGACCATCGCGAGCCCCCATTTCGGCACTGTCCATGCGCGATTCGGCGGCGGCGCGAACGCGCGCCAGATGCATCGCGGCAGCAAGTTCCTCGGCGCTCTATGCGAGAAGGAGGGCGAACGCGGCCCCGCCTGCGGCGTGACCTCGATCTACTCGCCGCACGACAACCTGGTGGCCCCCCAGGAGACAAGCCGGCTTCCCTGGGCCACGAACATCGCCATTCCCGGGCGCGGCCACATCGACATCCTGAGCGCTCCCCAGGTGATCGCCATCGTGCTCGAGGAGGTGAGCGCCTGCGAGTGATGCCGCCGCGGCGCCGGCGCGCTAGAGCAGGGCCAGCACCTCCTCGGCGTGGTTCGCGACATTGGGCTTGTCGATCACGTGCGCGATCGTACCCTTCTCGTCGATCACGAAGGTCACGCGGTCGGCCATGCCCGCGGCCGATTTGAGCTTCGAGATGAGCCCGCCGCCGCCGATGGTGCCGTAGGCGCGCCCGACCTTGCCCTCGGTGTCGGAGAGGAGCGGGAAGTTGAGGTTGTACTTTTTCGTGAATTTCCGGTGCGAGTCCTCGCCCTGGGTCGAGACCCCGAGCACCGCGGCGCCCTTGGCGACGATCTCGGCGTTGTGGTCGCGCAGCGAGCACGCCTGCTTGGTGCATCCCGGCGTGTCGTCCATGGGATAGAAGTACATCACCAGCTTCCTGCCGCGGAAATCCTTCAGCGAGACGCGCTTGCCGTCCGTGGTGACGGCGTCGAAATCGGGCGCCGGTTCGCCCGCGTGGGGACGATTGCCCATGGCTATTCTCCTCGAGTGCGGTTTACCAATGGATCCCCTGCGTGATCTGCGCGAACGCGATCTGCTCGGGGGTGAGCTCGACCTCCTTCGCCTCCTCGCCCTTCTTCCCCTTCGCGGCGCCTGAATCGGGGAACATCCGGAACGCGGTATTGAGGAGAATCTGCGTCGCCTTCGGCGCCACGGCGTGCAGGATCTCGCCGAAGACGCCGAGGCGCGTGGCGATGCGAACCGGACGGTAGACGATCGCCTCGACCACGAGGTCGGCGGCTTGCTCGGGAGAAAGCGTCGGCACGTGGTTGTAGAGCTTGGTGGGGGCGATCATCGGTGTCTTCACCAACGGCATGTTGATGGTCGTGAAGTACACGTTGTTGTCGATGAACTCGCTCGCGGCGCAGTCGCTCCACGCGTCGAGGGCGGCCTTGGAGGCGACGTAGGCCGAGAAGCGCGGCGCACGCGTGAGGACGCCGATCGACGAGATATTGATCACGTGCCCGCCGCCCTGGGCCACCATCATCGGCATGAAGCCCATGATGAGGCGCAGGCTGCCGAAGTAGTTCAACTGCATGGTGCGCTCGAAATCGTGGAAACGATCGTAGGACGAAGCGATGCCGCGGCGGATGGA
Organism: Usitatibacter sp.; assembly: GCA_040006115.1. Classification (GTDB taxonomy): domain Bacteria; phylum Pseudomonadota; class Gammaproteobacteria; order Burkholderiales; family Usitatibacteraceae; genus Usitatibacter. Next base: position 881 of record JBDTXQ010000236.1, on the reverse strand, counting down.
GCGCCCGGCGTTGTTCACCAGGTAGTCGATGCGGCCGAATTCCTTCTTCACGGTTGCGACCAGCTTGTCGCAATCGTCGAGGCTGGAGAGGTCGCACGAGACGAACTTCGCCTTGCCTCCCTCGGCCTTGATCTTCTCGAGCACCGGCGCGGCCTTCTCGGGATCGCGCGCCACCACCACCACATGTGCCCCCGCCTCGGCGAGCTTGTACGCGGTGGCCTCGCCAATCCCCGACGTGCCGCCGGTCACCACCACCACCTTGCCGTTCACCTTCCCCTCGAGGGAGCGATCGATGAAGAGGTCCGGATCGAGGTGGCGCTCCCAGTAATCCCAGAGGCGCCACGCGTAATCCTCGAGCGGCGGCACCCGGATGCCGGTGCCCTTCAGCGCCTTCTCCGCCTCGCGCGTGTCGAAGCGCGTCGGGTAGTTCACGAAGGTGAACATGTCCTTCGGGATGCCGAGGTCCGCGAGGACCTGCTTCTGGATGCGCCGCACGGGGGCGAGCGACATCAGCGAATCCACCACGAACGACGGGATGAAGCTGAACATCTTGGCGTTCACGCGCATCGTCATCTGCGGCGCATGCGCGGCCTTGGCGAAGAGGTTCAGGATCTCCCCGATGCGGCGCGGCTCCGGGTCGGTCAAATGGAAGCAGCCGCCGTCAAGACCCTTCTTGTGGGCGATGTGGTCCAGGGCGTGGACCACGAAATCCACCGGCACGATATTGATGCGCCCGCCCTCGATGCCGATGGTCGGGACCCAGGGTGGAAGCGCGTTGCGCATCTTCTGGATCAGCTTGAAGAAATAGTACGGGCCGTCGATCTTGTCGATCTCGCCGGTCTGCGAGTGGCCGACCACGATCGCGGGGCGGTAGACGCGCC
>JBDTXQ010000235.1:0-4909 GCA_040006115.1 Usitatibacter sp. | reverse complement strand
AGCGCGACGCCGTTCTCGTCATCCTTGCCCAGGTGGGCGATGGAGCCGGTGAGCGGGCCCGCGTGGGCGATGGTGACCGTGGTGCCGGCCGGCGCGGCCGGCATGGCCGGCATGGCGCTCTTGGGTTCTTCCTTGCTGCAGGCGGCGAGGCCAAGCGCCAATGCGACAGCGATGCTCAACTGATGGGAGCTTTTCATCGAAAACTCTCCTGATTTGGGGGTTGGGACAGGATGGGGCGCGGAAGGCGGCAATTATGGGGACCGCCCTCCGGATGTGTCAATTCGTTATTTCTGCGACAGCACCCACTTCACGAGGGTCTTGATGTCGTCGTCCTTCACGTGGGCGTTGGGCGGCATCGGCACCTGGCCCCACGCTCCCACGCCGCCCTTCTTCACCTTTTCGCACAGCATCGCCTCGGCCTTGGCGTCGCCCTTGTACTTGGCGGCGACTTCCTTGTAGGCGGGTCCCACGATCTTCTTGTCGACCGCGTGGCAGGCGGTGCATCCGCTCTTGGTGGCGAGCTCGAGGTTGGCGAGCGCCGGGGCGGCGGCGAAGGCGAGCGCGAGGGTGGCGAGGACGGCGGTGGGTTTCATGCGGGGCTCCTGGGCTGTCGATCCGGGGGAAGGCGGGATTGTGGGCAATTGTGCGTGATCCCGCAATTCCTGCATGCGGAGGTGCTTTAGCTCGCAGTACGGCGAAGGGGGAAGCGAAGAAGGCCGAGGATGAGCGAGCAGCCGGCGAGGATGATGGCGCAGCCCGCGAGCCGCCCGGGCGTCACGGGCTCGCCGAGGAAGAGCACGCCCCAGATCATCCCGAACACGGGCACCAGGAGCGTCACCGTGATCGCCTTCACCGGTCCCACGTCGGCGATGAGGCGGTAGTAGAAGATGAACGCCACGGTCGTGGAGACGAGGGCGAGACCGAGCATCGCGAGCCAGGCGATGGCGGGAATCGAAGCGAGCGGATGGGCCGGCGGGGCGAAGGGCAGCGCGAAAGCGAGCGTGAGCGCGGCCATCACCAGCGTCCCCGCGGCAGTGCCGAGCGGGCTCGCCCCCTCGAGGTACACCTTGGTGAAGACGATCGTGTAGCCGTAGATCGCCGTGGCGATCACCGAGAAGGACGCCGCGAGGAGCTCGTGGGGCGTCATCGGCTTCGGGGTCCATCCCACCAGCACCGCGGTGCCCGCAAGGCAGAGCGCGATGCCCGCCATCTTCGCGGGCGTGATCGCGTCGCGCATCCAGATCGCCGCGACGATGGAGGCGAAGAGCGGCGAGAGCGCGTTCAGGATCGCCGCGGTCGAGGCGTCGATGGTGGTGAGGGCTTCGGCGATGAGCACGAAGGGGAGCGCGAGCCCCACCGCGCCCACGAAGAGGAAGGCTCGCCAGTGCTTGCGCCAACCCACGGCCCCGCCGGTCGCGAGGAGGAAGGCGGTGAGCGCGGCGCCGGCGATGGCGACGCGCAACTCGATGAGCGGCACGGCGCCGAAGTACGGCACCGCGAAGCGCATGAACAGGTACGACGCGCCCCACATCGCGGCGAGCGCGAGCAGGCGCGCGAGGTCCGCGGGCCTCAAGCGGCGGCGCTCTCGATCGACGGCAGCACGCTTTCGATCTCGAGCAATCGGGTCTTCCTCCCGATGCCGCCCGCGTATCCGGTGAGGCTGCCGTCGGTGCCCACCACCCGGTGGCAGGGCACGATGATCGACAAGGGATTGCGGCCGGTGGCCGCGCCCGTGGCGCGTGCCGCTCCGGGCGCACCCGCGCGGCGCGCGAGCTGCGCATAACTCACCGTCTCGCCGTAGGGAATGCGCGCGATCTCGATCCACACGCGCCGCTGGAATTCCGAGCCCTCGGGCGCGAGCGGGAGCTCGAAGGCGCGGCGCTTGCCTTCAAGGTACTCGGCGATCTGGCGCGCGCCGTCGGCGAGCGGCGCCGCGGCGCAATCCTCCACCCATGCGCGCGAGATCTCCGGCGCGTGGCGCCCGCCTTCGTAGTAGAGGCCGGTGAGCGCGCCGCCGACGGCGGTGGCGAAGAGCGTTCCAAGGGGCGTCACGATGCGGGCGTACTGGGTCATGTCGAAGTCTCCAGGCTTTTCCAAAGGTGCAGCACGGCATAGGCGCGCCACGGCCGCCAGCGTTCGGCGGATTCGAGGGCGCGCGCGGGGGATTCCTTCATCGCCTTCAGCACGGCGACGTCGGGATGGGGAAAGGCGTCGGGCCAGGCGAGTGCGCGCATGGCGATGTATTGCGCGGTCCACGGGCCCACACCGGGCAACGCGTCGAGCGCGGCGACGGTGGTCTCGACGTCGGCGCTCGGGTCCAGGCGAAGCTTCCCGTTTGCGACTTCGCGCGCGAGCTCGACGATGGCGCGTGCGCGCGTGCGCACTACGCCGCGGGAGGCCACGTCGAGCGGCTCCAGCGCCGCGATCGCCGCGGCGCGCGGGAAGAGCGTCGTAAGGCTTTCATGCGGCGTCTCGATGGGCTCGCCGAACGCTTGCGCGAAGCGCCCCGCGATGCGCGTCGCCGCCTTCACCGTGACCTGCTGGCCAAGGATGGCGCGTACCGCGACCTCGAAGCCATCCATGGCGCCGGGAAGGCGCAGGCCTGGATGGCCGAGGGCGATGGGCCCAAGGGCCGCGGAAATCTCCTCCGGATGGCTCGAGAGGTCGAACACGTGCTTTACCCGCGCGAGGAGGAGTGGCAATGCACCCGCAAGGCAAGCGCTCGCCGTCACGCGCAACGCCGCGCGGCGCTTCGACGGCGCGACCGCGATCCACCCGCGCGCCTCTTCGCGCGCGTCGAGGCGCACGGTGCGCAGGTACTTGCCGCGCTCTACCGCCTCGACGCCGGCGATCGCGCGCCGCTCGAGGAAGGCGAGCATCGCGTCCCAGTCGTAGGGCGGGCGGTAGGCGAGGTCGAAGGAGAGCGTTTCCGAGGGCGCGCCGCGCGGCGAGCTGCGGCGCAATTCGCCTGGCGTCATGCGGTAGCGCGTGCGGAAGAGATCGTTGAAGCGGCGCAGGCTCGCGAAGCCGCTCGCCATGGCGACGTCGATCACCGGAAGATCGGTGTCGGTGAGGAGGCGCTTGGCGAGGAGGAGGCGCTGCGTCTGCGCGTATTCGACGGGCGCCACGCCGAACTCCTGCTGGAACACGCGGCGCAGGTGGCGGTCGGTTACGCCCAGCGTGCCCGCGAGGTCGGCGAGGCTTCCCTCGGCGAGCCGGCCGTCCTCGATCAAGCCAGCAGCGGACTTGGCGAGCCGGCCGTTGGCGTCGACCACCGCGTAGCCGGGCGCCAGCTCCGGGCGGCAGCGCAGGCACGGCCGGAAGCCGCGCGCCTCCGCGGCCGCGGCGCTCGGGAAGTACGAGCAATTGCGCGCGAGTGGCGTCTTGGCGGTGCACACCGGGCGGCAGTAGATGCGCGTGGTCCCCACGCCCACGAAAAAGCGCCCGTCGAAGCGGGTGTCGTGGGAGAGGAGCGCTCGGTAGCACTGGCCGGGATCGAGGTACATGGCGCCATTATCCCCGCCGTCGGCGCACCCCGCTCGCCGTTTTCGGACATCCTATTTCGCGCGCTTCGCGATGAGCCAGGCGATGGAGGCGCCCGCCGCCACGACGAAGGGCAGCGCCACGTAGTTGAGCACTTCCCAGCCGCGGGTATTCACCAGCACGCCGGAGGAGAAGGCCGACAGCGCCTGCACCGTGAAGATCACTATCTCGTTGAAGCCCTGGGCCTTGGCCTTCTCGGCCGGGCGATACGCCTCGGTGAGGAGCGTCGTGCCGCCGAGATACATGAAGTTCCAACCAACGCCGAGGAGCACCAGGGCCCACCAGAAATTCGCGACCAGCTGGCCCGCGAGGCCCACGCCCACGCACGCGAGCTGCGCCACGACGCCAGTGGCCATCACGGGCAGCACCCCGAAACGCTTGATGAGGGCCCCGGTGAAGAACGAGGGCGCGAACATGGCGACCACGTGCGCGGCGATCACGCCCGCCGAGGCCGAATACGGGTGGCCGCAGAATCCCATCGCGAGGGGCGTCGCCGTCATGAGGAGGTTCATCACCGCGTAGCCGAGCGCCGACACGGTCGCCGCGACGATGAAGACCGGCTGCCTGGCGATCTGCGAAAGCGGGCGCGCGGGCTCGTTGGACGCCGACGCGACCGTCTCGGGGATGCGCAGCATCGCGATCACGCCCATCGCCGCGAGGCAGAAAAGGAAGAGCGACGCATAAGACGCGGCGTAAACGGGCTGCCACAGCCCGCGTGTGTAGGTGGAGAGCTGCGGGCCGACGATTCCGCCCACCAGTCCGCCGGCAAGGACGTACGAGATCGCCTTCGCCTTGAAATCGCTCGCCGCCGCGTCGGCCGCGGCGAAGCGGTAGTACTGGCCGAAGGCGTTGTAGACGCCCATCAGCATCGTGCCCGCGCACAGCAGCGCGAGGCTGCCGGCGATCACTCCATAGGCCGCCAGCGTCGCGCCCGCCAGCCCCGATGCGGCGCCGGTGAGGAAGCCGCCGCGGCGCCCGACCCGCTTCATCAAGAGCGACGCGGGGAAAGTCGCGAGGGCCGCGCCTACCACGTACGTCATCGATGGCAGCGTCGCGAACGCCTTGTTCGCCGCGAGCGCGTATCCGGCGAGCGCGCTGATCGAGATGAGCGTGACTGCGTTCACCAGCAGGAGCGCCTGGCAACAGGCGAGCAGGAAGACGTTGCGATGCTCGAGGGCCATGTCGTTCGATTTCGACTGAAACAGGGATTCTAACGGGCGCGGTATGCTTTCCCTTTTCCTGGCAAGGCGCGTGCAAGTGAACTATCGACGACTCGGCCGTTCCGGCCTCAAGGTGAGCGAGCTCTCGCTTGGCTCGTGGGTGACGTACGGCAACCAGCTCGACACGGGTGCGGCGCGCGAGTGCA
>JBDTXQ010000234.1:0-4949 GCA_040006115.1 Usitatibacter sp. | reverse complement strand
CGAGCACGTCGTTGCCAACGCCCACCTGTTCGTGACGACGCTCACCGCGCGCGAGATCGCTCGCCTTCCGGTCGACTGCCGCCCGCGCGCAATCCTCTCGCGCACCGACTTGGCCCACTGGGCCGAGCGGCTCGCGGGGCAGGAGAGCCGCGATCAACCGCTGCCCGCGCGTGAGCTCGCGGCCGTCCATGAATTCTTCCGCCGCTCCGTCCTGCGCGTGAGCCAGATCTGCCGTGAGGGATTGCACCGCTAACGCATTGGAGTAGTATTCAAACGCCCGTTTGAATCCACCCCTGCCCCAATGCCGACCACCCTGCCCGAAGGCGAGCAGCCCGTCTTGCGCATCGTGCCCATGCCGGCGGATACCAACGCGCACGGAACCATCTTCGGAGGCTGGGTGATGGCGCAGGTCGACATCGCGGGAAGCATTCCCGCGTGGGAGCGGGCCCAGGGCCCGGTGGTCACCGTCGCGGTGAACTCGTTCGTGTTCAAGGAAGCGGTTCACGTGGGCGACCTCGTGAGCTTCTACGCACGTGTCCTCAAGGTCGGCCGCACCTCGATCACCGTGGACGTCGAGGTGTTCGCGCAGCGAAACCGCCGCGCCGGCACCCGGGAGGCAGTCAAGGTCACCGAGGCACAACTTACCTACGTCGCGGTGGACGACAAGCGCCGGCCGCGCCCCGTTCCGGGCGGCATCGTGGAGGCATGACATGACAGAGAGCACCATCGAGATCGGGCGGCGCGAGGCGCAAGCCATCCGCCAGGCGATCCTGCGCACCGACCCGCAACGCATGCTGATCCGCCAGGCCGCCGTCCTCGGCGCGGGCGTGATGGGTGCGCAGATCGCCGCGCACCTCGCGAATGCCAACGTGAAGCCGATCCTCTTCGACCTTCCTGCGAAGGAAGGCAAGGACAAGTCCGCCATCGCCGGGAAGGCGATCGAGGCGCTCGCCAAGCTGAGCCCGAGTCCGCTCGCCACCGCGTCGGCAGTCAGGCAGATCGTGCCCGCCAACTACGACGAGCATCTCGACCTGCTGGCCGACTGCGACCTCGTGATCGAGGCGATCAGCGAGCGCATGGACTGGAAGAAGTCGCTCTTCGAGAAGATCGCGCCGCACATCGCGCCCAACGCCATCTTCGCATCCAACACCTCGGGGCTTTCGATCACGGAACTGTCGAAGACGCTGCCCCCCGGCTTGAGGAAGCGCTTCTGCGGCATCCACTTCTTCAACCCGCCGCGCTACATGCGCCTCGTGGAGATCATCCCAACGGACGAGACCGATCCAGCGATCCTCGACCGGCTCGAGACCTTCCTCACCACGACGCTCGGCAAGGGCGTGATCCGCGCCAAGGACACGCCCAACTTCGTCGCCAACCGCGTGGGCGTGTTCTCGATGCTCGCGACCATGCACCACACGGCCGCCTTCGACCTGGGCTTCGACGAGGTCGATCTCCTGACCGGACCGGCCATCGGGCGCGGCAAGAGCGCCACGTATCGAACCGCCGACATCGTGGGCCTCGACACCATGGCGCATGTGGTGAAGACGCTCGGCGACACGTTGCCCGCGGACCCGTGGGCGGCGTTCTATCGCGCGCCCGAGTGGCTCGCGCAGCTCATCGCGAAGGGCGCGCTCGGCCAGAAGACCCAGGGCGGCATCTACGTGAAGAAGGGCAAGGAATTCCTCGTGCTCGACGTGGGGAAGAAGGATTATCGCCCCTCGGCGGGAGCGATCGCCGACGAAGTGCAGGCGATCCTGAAGGAGAAGAACCCCGGCGAGCAGCTTGCGAAGCTGCGCGCCTCGTCCCATCCCCAGGCGCAGTTCCTGTGGGCGATTTTCCGCGACGTGTTCCATTACGTCGCGGTGCACCTCGCCGACATCGCGCACTCCGCGCGCGACGTGGACTTCGCGGTGCGCTGGGGCTTCGGCTGGCAGCGCGGCCCGTTCGAGCTGTGGCAGGCCGCGGGCTGGCAACGCGTCGCGAAGATGATCGAGGAGGACATCGCGGCCGGCAAGACGATGGCCAAGGCGCCGCTTCCGAAGTGGGTCAACGACGGTCGCCAGGGCGTGCATTCGCCCGAGGGCTCTTATTCCGCCGAGACCGGCAGGATGGTGCCGCGCTCCACGCTTCCCGTCTACTCGCGCCAGCTCTTCCCGGAGAGCGTGCTCGGCGAGAAGGCCGCCGATCGCGGCACGACCGTCTTCGAGGACGAGGGCGTGCGCATGTGGCACCAGGGCGATCGCATCGCCATCGTCTCCTTCAAGAGCAAGATGCATTCGCTCGGCACGGAAGTGCTGCTCGGATTGAACCGCGCGATCGACGAGGCCGAGAAGAATTTCGACGCGCTCGTCATCTGGCATGACGCGCCCTTCGCGGTGGGCGCCAACCTGAAGGCCGCGCTCGAGTCGCTCAAGGCGGGCAAGTTCGACGAGTTCGAGAAGATGGTCGCGCTCTTCCAGCAGACCTCGCAGCGCCTGAAGTACAGCCTGGTGCCGACGGTCGCGGCGGTCGAGGGCATGGCGCTCGGCGGCGGCTGCGAGTTCGTGATGCATTCGCAGCGCGTGGTGGCGGCGCTCGAGAGCTACATCGGACTGGTGGAAGTCGGCGTTGGGCTGCTCCCGGCCGGCGGAGGCCTGAAAGAGTTCGCCGAGCGCAGCGCCGCGTGGGCGAAGGGCGCCGACGCGTTTCCCGAGCTGCAGCGCTTCTTCAAGCAGGCCGCCATGGCCGAGGTCTCCAAGAGCGCCGAGAACGCGCGCGAGATGGGTTACCTCAAGCCCGCCGACGTGGTGATCTTCCACCCGGCGGAGCTCCTCTACGTGGCGAAGCAGCAGGCGCGCGCCATGGCCGAGGCGGGCGTGCGCCCGGCTTTGGCGCCCGCGCAGATTCCCGTCGCCGGCGACACCGGCATCGCCACGTTGAAGATGATGCTCGTCAACATGAAGGCGGGCGGCTTCATCTCCGACCACGACTACGAAATCTCGTCGCGCATCGCGCAGGTTCTCTGTGGCGGGGAGGTCGAGCCCGGCAGTATGGTCGACGAGAAGTGGCTCCTCGACCTCGAGCGGCGCAATTTCGTCGATCTGGCGAAGACGCCCAAGACCCAGGAGCGCATCGAGCACATGTTGAAGACCGGCAAGCCGCTGAGGAATTGACCATGGCCAAGCAAATCCAGGATGCATACATCGTCGCCGCCATCCGTACGCCGGTCGGCAAGGCGCCGCGCGGCATGTTCAGGAACGTGCGCCCCGACGACATGCTCGCGCACGTGCTGAAAGGCGCGATGGCGCAGGTGCCGGGGCTCGACCCGCACGACATCGGCGACGTGATCGTCGGCTGCGCGATGCCGGAGGCGGAGCAGGGCATGAACGTGGCGCGCATCGCCGTGCTCCTCGCGGGCTTGCCCGACAGCGTGCCGGCGATGACCATCAACCGCTTCTGCTCCTCCGGCGTTCAAGCGGTCGCGCTCGCCGCCGACCGCATCCGCACCGGCGACGACGACGTCGTGATCGCCGCGGGCACCGAGTCGATGTCGATGGTGCCGATGATGGGCAACAAGATCGCGCTGAACGACGCGGTGTTCCAGGGCAACGAGAACGTCGCGATCGCGTACGGCATGGGCATCACCGCCGAAAACGTTGCGAAGCAATGGAAGGTCACGCGCGAGGAGCAGGACGCTTTCGCCGTCGCGAGCCACCAGAAGGCTTCGAAGGCGATCGCCGCCGGCGGCTTCAAGGAAGAGATCCTTCCCTACGAGGTCGACACGGCCTCGCCCGATCTCGCGGCCGGGAAGATCGTGACGCGCAAGAAAGTCGCCGACACCGACGAGGGCCCGCGTCCCGACTCCAGCATCGAGACGCTCGCCAAGCTGAAGACCGTCTTCGCCGCGCGCGGCAGCGTCACCGCCGGCAACAGCTCGCAGATGTCTGACGGCGCGGCCGCGGTCATCCTCATGAGCGAGCGCGCGCTGAAGAAGTACAACGTCCAGCCCCTGGCGCGATTCGTGAGCTTCGCGGTGGCCGGCGTCCCGCCCGAGATCATGGGCATCGGCCCCATCAAGGCGATCCCGAAGGTGCTCGCGCAGGCGGGCGTGAAGCAGGACGACCTCGACTGGATCGAGCTGAACGAGGCCTTCGCGGCTCAGGCGCTCGCGGTGATCAAGGACCTCGGCATCGACGCGACGAAGGTGAATCCCCAGGGCGGCGCGATCGCGCTCGGCCACCCGTTGGGCGCCACCGGCGCCGTGCGCACGGCCACGCTGGTACACGGCCTGAAGCGCACCGGGGGACGCTACGGCATGGTCACCATGTGCATCGGAACGGGCATGGGAGCGGCGGGCCTTTTCGAATCGATGAGATAAGTGCCAGAATAGCCCCCAACGCAGCATCCAACAAGAACGAAACCACGAGGAGAACCGCTCCATGAAAGCCTTCCGCCCCGCCGTGAAGCCGCTGGCGCTCGCCATCGCGCTACTGGGTGCCGCACCTGCCTTTGCCCTGCAGTTCCAGTTCGACAACGGCCTCAAGGCCAACGTCGACACCACCGTCACATACGGCATCGCAGTTCGCGCCGACGATCGCGATCCGGCGTTGATCGGGATCGCCAACGGCGGCACGTCGCGCACGGTGAACGAGGATGACGGCGACCTGAACTTCGGCAAGAACAAGGCATTCTCCAACGTCATCAAGGCAACCACCGACGTGGAGGTGAAGTGGAGGAACTTCGGGGCCTTCGCGCGCGGCACGTGCTTCTACGATTTCGACCTGCACGACAGCGACAAGCTGGGCCCCACGGGACGCGACCGCCTCGGCAAGAACTGCATCGGCCTCGACGGCTTCGTGAGCGCGTCCTTCGAGCCCGTGGGCCACACGCTGCGCGTGCGCGCCGGCAAGCAGGTGATCAGCTGGGGCGAGAGCACGTTCATCCAGAACGGCATCAACGTGATCAACCCG
>JBDTXQ010000233.1:0-4959 GCA_040006115.1 Usitatibacter sp. | reverse complement strand
GAGATCGTTCGCATCACGGTGAACACCGTCGAGGCCGCGAGGCAGGTCCCCGAGATCCGCCGCCGCCTCGAGGCGATGGGCGTGAACGTGCCGCTGGTGGGCGACTTTCACTTCAACGGGCACAAGCTGCTCACGCAGGTGCCTGAATGCGCCGCGGTGCTCGACAAGTACCGCATCAACCCGGGCAACGTGGGCCACGGCTCGAAGCGCGACGAGCAGTTCCTCACCATGATCGAGAAGGCCATCGAGTTTGGAAAGCCGGTGCGCATCGGCGTGAACTGGGGTTCGCTCGATCCGGAATTGCTCGCGCGCATGATGGACGACAACGCGAGGCTCGCCTCCCCCCTCGAGGCCGACGAGGTGATGCGCGAGGCGCTCATCGTCTCGGCGCTGGAGAGCGCGGCCAAGGCGCAGGAGATCGGGCTTCCCGCCGATCGCATCGTGCTTTCTTGCAAGGTCTCGGCGGTGCAGGACCTGATCCGCGTCTACCGCGACCTGGCCGCGCGCTGCGACTACGCGTTGCACCTCGGCCTCACCGAGGCGGGGATGGGATCGAAGGGCATCGTCGCCTCCACCGCGGCCATGGGCGTGCTGCTGCAGGAAGGCATCGGCGACACGATCCGCGTCTCGCTCACGCCCGCGCCGGGCGGCGACCGCACCCAGGAAGTGATCGTCGCACAGGAGATCCTGCAGACCATGGGCCTGCGCTCGTTCACGCCGATGGTGTCCGCGTGCCCGGGCTGCGGGCGCACCACGAGCACGTTCTTCCAGGAGCTCGCCGAGAAGATCCAGACCTACCTGCGCGAGCAGATGCCGGTGTGGAAGGCGCGCCATCCCGGCGTCGAGGAGATGCACGTCGCGGTGATGGGCTGCGTCGTGAACGGCCCGGGCGAATCGAAGCTCGCCAACATCGGCATCTCGCTGCCCGGTTCCGGTGAAACGCCGGTTGCACCCGTGTATGTCGACGGCCAGAAGACGGTGACGCTCAAGGGCGAGCGCATCGCAGAGGAATTCCAGGCGATCGTCGAGGAGTACGTGCGGTCGCACTACGACAGCTCGGGTGCCGGGGCGCGGGGCGAAGGCGCGCCCCCGGTTTCGCGCCTGAAGTCGATCCCCGTCCGGACTATTCCATGAGCGCGAAGATCCAGGCCATCCGCGGCATGGAAGACGTGCTGCCGGATCGAAGCCCGCTTTGGGAAAAGCTCGAGGACGCGTGCCGCGCCGCCTTCAGCCAATACGGGTACCGCAACATCCGCACGCCCATCGTCGAGCCGACGGCGCTTTTCGTGCGCGGCGTGGGGGAATTCACCGACATCGTCGAGAAGGAGATGTACGTCTTCGACGACCGCAACGGCGAGAGCCTCGCGCTGCGCCCCGAGGCCACGGCCGGCATCGTGCGCGCTGCGATCGAGCACAACTTCCTCTACAACGGGCCGATGCGCGTCTGGACCGCGGGCCCGATGTTCCGCTACGAGCGGCCCCAGAAGGGGCGCCAGCGCGAGTTCCACCAGTTCGACGTCGAGGCGCTCGGCTTCGAGGGGCCCGACGTGGACGCCGAGCAGATCGTGATGTTGGCGCGGTTGTGGAAGGCGCTCGGCATCGCCGACGTCCAGCTGCAGGTGAATTGCATCGGCGACGCGGCGGACCGCGCGGCCCACCGCGGCAAGCTGGTCGCGCATTTCGAGAAGCACGCCGGGATCCTGGACGAGGACGCGAAGCGGCGCCTCGACACCAACCCGCTGCGCATCCTCGACTCCAAGAATCCGGCGATGCAGGAGATGATCGAGCGCGCGCCGCGCCTCATCGACCACCTGGGCGACGCCGCCGCCGAGCACTTCGAGTCGCTCAAGGTGCTGCTCGAGGCCGCGGGGCTCGAATACAAGGTGAACCCGCGCCTGGTGCGCGGCCTGGATTACTACAATCGCACGGTGTTCGAGTGGGTGAGCTCGAGCATCGGCGCGCAGTCCACCATCGCCGGGGGCGGGCGCTACGATGCGCTCTTCGAGCAGCTCGGCGGCAAGCACACGCCCGCCTGTGGCTTCGGCATGGGCATCGAGCGCGTGGTGCTGACGATGGAGGCTTGCGGCGTCGCGGCCGCGAGCGCGCTCGACGTCTTCGTGGTGCACGCGGGCGAGGCGGCCGAGCTCGAGGCGTGGAAGGCCGCGGAGAAGCTGCGCGATTCGGGCCTCGCGGTGGTGCTCGGGCAGGGCGGCAGCTTCAAGTCGCAGATGAAGAAGGCGGACGCGAGCGGCGCGCGCTTCGCGGTGATCCTCGGCGAGGACGAGGTGAGCGCGCGCAAGGTGACCGTGAAGCCCTTACGTGGGGAAGGCGAGCAGCGCACGCTCACCGTCCCCGAAGCAATCGAACAAATCAGATAAGAGAGTCCCATGGCTGGATCCTACGATTTCGAAGAGCAGGAACGCATCGCCGAGCTGAAGGCTTGGTGGGAAGACAACCGCCTGTTCGTGCTGGGCGCCGTGGTCGCGGCGATCGTCGCGTTCGCGGGCTATCGCGGCTGGGTGTACTGGCAGGCGCGCCAGGCCGACGCCGCCGCGGCGATGTACCGGCCGCTCGCCGAGGCCTCCAAGGCTGGGGACGCGAAGCGCATCGCCGAGGCCGCGCAGGCGGTGATCGACAAGCACCCGGGGTCCTATTACGCGAGCGAGGCGGCGCTGGTCGCCGCCAAGAGCGCGTTCGGGACCGGGAACCTCGACGAGGCGAGGAAACGCCTCGAGTGGGTGATGACGAACGGCGTCGAGGAGCATCGCGGTGTCGCGCGCATGCGCCTCGCCGCGGTCCTCATGGAGCAGAAGAAGTACGACGACGCGCTCAAAGTGCTCGACGCGGCGCGCGACGACGCGTTCGTGCCGCTCGCCGCGGACCTGCGCGGCGACATCATGCTCGCCCAGGGCCGCATCGACGAAGCGCGCGCGGCGTACAAGCTCGCGATGGACAAGGCCACGCCGAGGAACCCGGTGAAGAACATCGCCGAGACCAAGCTGAACGCCCTGGGAGGCGCGCAATGACTTCCGTTCGCTTCACGCTCGCCGCCGCTGCGGTGGCGCTCGCCGTCGCCGGATGCAGCTCGTGGAACCCGCTGGTCGCGGTGGGCCTGAAGAGCGCGCCGCCGAACCCGCCCACGCCGCTCGCGCCGATCACCGCGTCGGTCACGCCGCGCGCGATCTGGACCGCTCAGGCCGGCAAGTCGCTCGGCTTCAGCTTCCGGCCGGTGTCGCAGGGCGGGCGCGTCTATACCGCTTCCGGCGATGGCGTCATCAGCGTCCTGGACGAGGACTCCGGGCGCTTGCTTACGCGCATCGACACCAAGAAGCGCCTCTCGGGAGGCGTCGAGGTGGGCGAGGGCAAGGTCATCGCCGGCACGCTGAAGGGCGAGGTCGTGGCCTACGACGTGGGCGGCAGCCCGGCGTGGACCACGCTCGTCGGCGGCGAGGTGATCGCGCCCGCCGCGGTCTCGGCGAAGGTCGCCGTGGTGCGCACCTCCGACGGGCGCATTTTCGGCCTGTCGATGGAAGACGGCAAGCGCAAGTGGGTGTTCCAGCGCGCGGCGCCCTCGCTTCTCCTGAGGAGCGAGGCGGGCGTGCTCGGCCTCGGGCGCGACGTGGTCGCGGGCTACCCGAACGGCAAGTTGATCGCGCTCGACATCGAGGACGGCAAGCTCACCTGGGAGGCAGCGGTCACGCAGCCGCGCGGAGCCACCGAGCTCGAGCGCATCGCCGACGTGGCGGGGCTTCCGATCGTCGATTCGGGGCAGGTGTGCGCCGCGGCTTTCCAGGGCAAGGTCGCGTGCTTCGAGATCCAGACTCGCAACCTCGTGTGGGCGCGCGACGTGTCCAGCTCGCGCGCGCTCGCGCGCGACGCGAAGAACGTCTACGTGGTCGACGACTCGAGCGCGGTCCACGCGCTCGACAAGGCGCAGGGCGCGAGCCTCTGGAAGCAGGAGAAGCTGGTGAACCGGCGCCTCACCGCGCCCGCGATCCTCGACGGGCGGATCGTGGTTGGCGACTTGCAGGGTTTCCTGCACGTGCTCTCGCCCGACAACGGCGAGATCATCGGGCGCCTCGCCACCGACGGCACGGCGGTCACCTCCATCGTCCCGATCGCGGGCGCGCTCATCGTGCAGACCGCCGGCGGCTCGGTTCTCATGGTTCGCATCTAGAGTGAAGCCCACGGTCGTCCTGGTAGGCCGCCCGAACGTCGGCAAGTCCACTCTTTTCAACCGCCTTACGCGCTCCCGCGACGCGCTGGTTGCGGACCTGCCGGGGCTCACGCGCGACCGCCACTATGGCCAGGGGCGCATGGGCGACAAGCCCTACATCGTGGTCGACACCGGCGGCTTCGAGCCGGTCAATGCCGAGGGCATCTACTCCGAGATGGCGCGCCAGGCGCGCGAGGCGATCGCCGAGGCCGACGTGATCCTCTTCGTGACCGACGGGCGCGCCGGGTTGAGCCCGCAGGACAAGCGCATCGGCCAGATGCTGCGCGAGGCGAGCGCTCCGGTGCTGCTGGTGGTGAACAAGACCGAGGGCATGCGCCACGAGGTGGTCACCGCGGAATTCCACGAGCTCGCCATGGGCGAGCCGCACGCGGTATCCGCCGAGCACGGCGAGGGTGTGCGCCAGCTGATCGACGACGCGCTCGCGTCTTTTCCGGTCGAGCCCGAGGAGGAGGGCGAGCCCGACCATCCGCGCATCGCGATCGTGGGACGCCCCAACGTCGGCAAGTCCACGCTCGTGAACCGCATCCTGGGCGAGGAACGGATGATCGCCTTCGACCAGCCCGGCACCACGCGCGACTCGATCGAGGTCGAGCTCGAGTGGGAGGGCAAGCGCTACACGCTGGTGGATACCGCGGGAATACGGCGCAAGGGCAAGGTGTTCGAGGCCGTGGAGAAGTTCTCGGTGGTGAAGACGCTGCAGTCGATCGAACGCGCCCACGTGG
>JBDTXQ010000232.1:0-4967 GCA_040006115.1 Usitatibacter sp. | reverse complement strand
GGACGAGCGCCTGCAGGCGCGCGTGAACCAGATGCTCGACCGCCTCGAGGCGAGCCTGCGCCAGAGCGCGCGGCTGGCGGTGAGCGCTGGGTCCCTGCCCTCCGACTGGGACGTGAACGCGTATGCGAACGCGGTGATCGCGTTCGTCGTCGGGCGTTGGCACCAGTTCGCCAAGAGCGGGTTCAAGCGCGCGCCCATGGAGGGCTGGGCGCAGCAGTGGCGGATTTTCGCCGCCTGACGGCGCGGCCCCGCGCCCTTGGCCGCCCTCCTGCCGGAGCTCACCACCGAACACCTCGCCGTGCGCCTCGCGCGTCCCGGCATGCAGGGCGCCATGGCGCTTTTCCTCGCCGAGAATTTCGACGGGCACCTGGATCGTTGGTCGCCTCCCGCCACCAGCGCGTATTTCACCGAGGCGTTCTGGCGCGAGCGCCTTGCGCTTGCCGTGGAGGAGTACCACGCCGGCCGCTCAGCGCGCTTCGTGCTGCAGTCGCGCGAGGCCGCGGGAATGGACGCTCCGATCCTCGGGACCTGCAATTACACCAACGTGGTGCGCGGGCCTTTCCTTGCGTGCAACCTCGGCTACCAGGTGGCGCGCTCGCACCAGGGACGCGGACTCATGGCCGAAGCGCTGCGCGCGACCAACGCCTTCGCGTTCGAGACGCTGCGGCTGCATCGCATCATGGCCAACTACCGCCCGGAGAACGCGCGGAGCGGCAAGCTCCTGGAGCGGTTGGGCTTCGCCCGCGAAGGCCTCGCGCGCGACTATCTCTTCATCGACGGCGCCTGGCGCGACCACGTGCTCACCGCGCTCACCAATCCGGACCTCTGCGCCGAATGGGTGGAGCCCGCCGGGCAATAGGTCAATCGTCGCCGGCGAGGAGGAACTTCAGGTCGGGCAGCTCGTGGCTCGGCGGGTGGAAGGTGATCTCGCGGCACAGGCGGTGGAAGCGCCCGAACATCTCCTCGAGGGTGGCGCCGCCGAGGTTGAACACGCCGTAGCGGTAGCTCCCCAGCCATTTCATCTCCCGCGCGAGGTCGGCGCCGCGTTTGGGATAGAGCATCAGGTGGATGTCCGGATGGCGCGACTGGAGCACGCCGATCTCCGCCGAAGACGGCCACCGTCCGAGGCCTTCGCCCGCCAGGTCGCGCAGAACGAAGCTCGCCGCGTGGTTCTGGCGGCCGGCGCGATGCCGGATCACGGGCTCCTCGCCGCATTCGAGGGCGAGCAGAACGTCGAAGAGGCTGTATCCGTCCACGCGCTCGAACAGATCGTAGAACTGCCCGGCGGCGCGCGGGTTGATCTCGATGATGGCGAGCCGGCCGGTGGCCGGGTCCACGCGCATCTCGACGTTGAAAATGCCGTGCGTGAAGCCCATGCCCTCGACAAGCCTCTTCGTCAGCGCGTCGATGCGCGCGAGGTCTTCGTGCGGCAGCGACGACGGATACTGGAAGCGCTGGAACTGGTCGGTGCCGGGGTACATCACCGAATCGACCGTGCCGAGCATCGTGACCTTGCCATCGCGCACGAACCCGTTCGCGGTGACCTGGCGGCCGCGCGCGACCTCCTCGCACAAAAGGGTGTATGGATCCTGGGTGAAGGAGGAGTGGGCGCGCACCACGTCCGCGAACGGGCGCACCAGCCGCTCGATGATGGCGCGCTCGAACCACCCGAAGCGCGTGTGCCGGTAGAGGGCCTCGAACGAGTCGACGCGCCGCGCGAGAACCGAGAACGCGGCCTTCGCGGGCTTGATGTAGAACGGATACGCCATCGGCACCTCGTCCGGGCGCTCGAAGTCGCCCCGCAACAGGCCGAAGCGCGGATTGGCCTCGGGGGCGATGCGCTGGAACGCCTCGCGCGCGTAGAACTTGTGCTGGATGGTGAGCACCGCGGCGAGCGGCGTGTGAGGCAACCCAAGGCCGCGCGCGATCAGCGAAGCGAGGAAGGGCCCGAACTGCTCGTCGGAGGTGGCCACGCCGTCCACGCCGCGGGCACGGTAGCGGCGCACCATCCGCTCGACGAAGGCGAGCGCGTCGAACGTGAAGAGACGCGCGTTGTCGGGGAAGCTGAAGAGGTCGAACCCCTCGAAGAAGAACTCGTAGCGCCCGGCATAGCGCGGATCGCGCATCGCGGCGCGGTCCCATTCGTCGGGAAAGAGAACCAGGATTCTTCGCTTCATGTCCCCGATTTTACGCGGTGAGCGCGCATCCGGATGCGGCCATTCATGACAGGGCGTCCGCCCAAATGTTGGCCGCCCAGTTCATGGTGTAGGCGCCCTCGGCCTCGTTCATCGCCGCGGACACGCCCCCGGCCCCCGGCACGGTCTTCATGGTGCGCTCGCGCTCGTCGTACTTGTGCACCGAGGAGACATGGATGGCGAGCTTTCCCGAGACCATGCTGTAGCAGGTGTTCAGCAGCGTGGGCGACGGATTGGGCGCCTCGTTGTTGGCGAGGGCCACGATCGCCGCCGCGCAGACCTTGCCGTGGCCGTTGGCCATGGTCGCCGACTTGGGCATGAGCGGCGCCGGCAGCAGCGAGTCGCCGAGGATGTGCACGCCCTTCATCGCCTTCGCCTCGTAGGTGGTCCAGTCGACCTCGCACCAGCGGCGGTTCACGGTGATGAAGGGCGCCGCGATGTCGCCCGCCTTCATCGGCGGGAGCACGTTCAGCACGTCGCCCTTCACGTCGCCGAACTCGAGCTTCACCGCGCGGGCGCGCACATCGACGTCCACCGCCTTGCTATTGGGGCGATATTCGATCATGTCCTTGTAGAGCTCGTTCCAGGCTTTCTTGAAGAGCGGCCCTTTGGAGGTCACGTCCGCGTTGGCGTCGAGGAGCAGCACCTTCGAGCGCGGTTTCCTCGCCTTGAAGTACGCGGCGACCTGGCAGGCCCGCTCGTACGGTCCCGGCGGGCATCGGTAGGGGGCCTCGGGAATCGCGAGCACGTACACGCCTCCGTCCGGCATCGCCTCGAGCTGGCGGCGAAGCGCGGCGGTCTGGGGTCCGGCCTTCCACGCGTGGAGCACGCTCGCCTGCGCCTCGGCGCCTCCCATCGCGGGCAACGCTTCCCACATGAAGTCCACGCCGGGCGAGACGATCACGCGGTCGAAGGCGACCGGGTCGCCGCGCGCGAGGCGCACCTGCCGCTTCTCCATGTCGATCGCCGTGGCGCTGTCGCGCACGACGCGCACGCCGTGGCGGGCGAGGCCCGCGTACGGCATGGTGATGTCCGCCATGGTCTTGAAGCCCCCCAGCACCATGTTCGAGAGCGGGCACGAGACGAAAGCCTCGCTGGGCTCGATCAGGACGACCTCGATGGAGGGATCGAGCAGGCGAATGTAGCGAGCCGCGGTCGCCCCGCCGTAACCGCCGCCCACCACCGCGACGCGCGACTTGGGAGCGGACGAGCGCATTGTGGCGCAACCCGGAACGCCGATCGCGAGCCCGGCGGCTCCGGCCTTGAGGAAATCCCTGCGTTGCATGGTCATGAGTCCCCCTAACGCGGCTGCTTGGCGAAATACCCGGCGAGCGCGGCGATCTCCGCGTCGGAGTAACCCTTGGCGATCTGGTGCATGACCGTGGCCTCGCGGTTGCCTTCCTTGAACGCCTTCATCACGGCGCCCAGGTCCCCGCGCCCGGCGAGGCCTGGCACCGTGGCTCCAGGAGCGGGCTTGCCGGCGGTGCCGTGGCAGGGGGCACAGTTCGCGGCCATCGAGCGCACGCCGGTTTCGGTCAGGTTGGAAGCGACGAAAGCAGGTGGCTGGGGCGCAGTCTGCTGCGCGAAGGCGATGGCGCCCATGCCCTGGGCCAATGCTGCGAACGCGGCGAGCGCGACACGCTTTCTCATGGAGGGACCCCCGATCGTTTTATGGTGCGCACGAAGAGGATAGCGCACGGCTTTCCCAAAGCAAAACGCCCGCCGAGGCGGGCGTTCTCGGGCGAGTGGGCCTTTTCAGGCCGACTCGACCGGCTCGGGAGGCTGCTGCGCGGCCTGCGCGATATCGAGCTTCACCTGCCCGTTCTCGTCCAGGTCGATGGTGACGCGCCCGCCGTTGGCAAGCTTGCCGAACAGCAACTCGTCGGCGAGCGCGCGCCGGATCGTGTCCTGGATGAGGCGCGACATGGGGCGCGCGCCCATCTGCGGATCGAAGCCGTTCTTCGCGAGGTATTTCTTGAGCTGGTCGGTGAACACCGCCTCGACCTTCTTCTCGGCGAGCTGCGACTCGAGCTGCATCAGGAACTTGTCGACCACGCGCAGGATGATCTGCTCGTCGAGCGCGGCGAACGAGACCACCGCATCGAGCCTGTTGCGGAATTCCGGGGTGAACATGCGCTTGATCTCGCCCATCTCGTCGCCTGCGCTGCGGGTGTTGGTGAAGCCGATCACGTTCTTCGACAAGCCCTCGGCGCCCGCGTTGGTCGTCATGACGATGACGACGTTGCGGAAGTCCGCCTTGCGGCCGTTGTTGTCGGTGAGCGTGCCGTGGTCCATGACCTGCAGCAGGATGTTGAAGATGTCCGGGTGCGCTTTCTCGATCTCGTCCAGCAGCAGCACCGAGTACGGGTGCTTGGTGATCGCCTCGGTGAGGAGCCCCCCCTGGTCGAAGCCCACGTAGCCCGGGGGCGCGCCGATGAGGCGCGACACCGCGTGGCGCTCCATGTACTCCGACATGTCGAAGCGGATCAGCTCCACGCCCATGATGAAGGCGAGCTGGCGCGCGACCTCGGTCTTGCCCACGCCGGTGGGCCCGGAGAAGAGGAAGCTGCCGACCGGCTTGGACGGATTGCCCAGGCCGCTTCGCGCCATCTTGATGGCCGAGGCGAGCGCGTCGATCGCCTTGTCCTGGCCGAACACCGTGGCCTTGAGGTCGCGATCGAGCGTCTTCAGCGCGCTACGGTCGTCGTTGGATACGTTGCGCGCCGGCACGCGCGCGATCTTGGAGACGATCTCCTCGATCTCGGGCTTGCC
>JBDTXQ010000231.1:0-4968 GCA_040006115.1 Usitatibacter sp. | reverse complement strand
GCAGCATCATCCCGGCCATCTCGACCACGCGGCGCAGCTGGATCTCGCCCCAGCGGCCGCGCACGTGCGGCTGGCGTAGCGCCTTCACGAGGTTGGTGGTCTCGTCGCGCAGCTGGGTCTGCACCTCGGCCATCTGCGTGAACTGCTGGCGAATCTCGCCGTACGCGTGCTCGCGGGCTTTCTCGAGGGAGGTGATCTTCTCGTCGACCTTGTCGAGGGAGGCCCTCACCGGAGCCACGAGCGCGTCGATCGCAACCTGGCGCTTGTCGAGGTCGCTGCGCGCGCCCTGCTGGAATTCGTTCAATGCCGTTTTGGCGAGGTCGAGGAAGGATTGGTTGTTGTTGCGCAGCGCATCGGCCGAAAGCGACTTGAAGGAGTTCTCGAGGGCGGCGCGCGCTTCGTCGAGGAGCTTCACCTTCTCGTCGCCCTGGCGCCGCTCCTCGGAGAGCCGCGCCTGGAGCTGGCGCGTGCGCTCCTCGAGCGCGGAGGCGTGCTGCACCGACTCGAGGAGCTGGCCGCGAAGCTGGTTCGCGTCCCGCTCGAGCTCTGCCGACTGGACGCCCATGCGATTGGCTTGATCGCGCGAGGCGGAAAGCTGGGCTTCGAGCTCCGCGGTGCGCTTCTGCTCGTGGGCGGGGCGAGCGCGGTTCCACACGAACGCCGCGCCGAAGCCCGCGGCGGCGCAGGCGAGCGCGATGAGAAGGGTTGCGAGCGTGATTTCCATGGAGGCCATTCTAGACACTCCGAAGCTCATGGGGTGAGCTACCATTTCGCCCCTGCCGGAGCTGCCCCAGGTCTGCGTCTTCCTCGAAGCGCTCGCTCTCGCGCCTGCTGAAGGACGACTGGCCTAAGACGATCGACTAGGCCGCTTTGTCGTCCCGCGCGGCGCGCTTGCGATCATGCTCGGAGAGGAACCTCTTGCGAAGCCGGATCGACTTGGGCGTCACTTCGACGAGCTCGTCGTCCTCGATGAACTCCACCGCGCTCTCGAGCGTGAGCTGGATCGGCGGCGTGAGGACCACGTTCTCGTCCTTGCCGGCGGAGCGCACATTGGTGAGCTTCTTGCCCTTCACCGGGTTCACGACGAGGTCGTTGTCCCGGCTGTGAATGCCTATCACCATGCCGACGTAGAGCCTCTCGCCGGGCGAGACGAACATCTTGCCGCGGTCCTCCAGGTTGAAGAGGGCGAAGGCGACCGCGTCGCCCTGCTCAGAGGAAATCAACACGCCGTTCCTGCGCGAAGGCGGCTCGCTCTTCACCGGCGCGTACTTCTCGAACACGTGGCTCTTGATGCCGGTACCGCGCGTAAGCGTCATGAATTCCATGTGGAAGCCGATGAGGCCCCGCGAAGGAATGCTGTAATCGAGCCGCACGCGTCCCTTGCCGTCCGGAACCATGTCCTGCAGCTCCCCGCCGCGGCGGCCGAGCTCTTCCATGATCTTGCCCTGGTTCTCGGTGTCGACGTCCACCGTGAGGTTTTCCCAGGGTTCGTGGCGCACGCCGTCGACCTCCTTCGCGACAACACGGGGCTTGCCGACCGCGAGCTCGTAGCCCTCGCGGCGCATGTTCTCGATGAGGATGGTCAAGTGAAGCTCGCCGCGTCCCGAGACACGGAAGACGTCGTTGTCGCCGGTATCCTCGACTCGCAGGGCCACGTTGGCGAGGAGCTCGCGCTCGAGGCGCTCGCGCAGCTGGCGACTGGTGACGTACTTGCCTTCCTGGCCCGCGTAGGGCGAGGTGTTCACCTGGAAGTTCATGGTGAGGGTGGGCTCGTCGACGCCCACCATCGCCAGGCCTTCGGGAACCAGCGGATCGGCGAACGTCGTGCCGATCACGAAGTCCTCGATGCCGGTGACGGAGACGATCTCACCGGCGCTCGCCACCTGGGTCTCGACTTTCTCGAGGCCCTGGAACGTGTGCAGCAGGCCGATCTTCGCCTTGCGGATGAATTTGTCGCCGGACATGATCGCGACTTCCTGCGCTCTCTTGATCGAGCCGCGGCGGATGCGGCCCACGGCGATGCGCCCGAGGAAGCTCGAATAGTCGACCGCGGCGATCTGCATCTGCAGGGGGCCGTCGGGATCGCCCGCGGGGACGGGCACGTGCTTGAGGATCGCGTCGAAGAGCGGGCGCATGTCCGTGCCGACCTCATCGACCTTGGTCGACGCCCAGCCATGCAGCGCCGAGGCGTAGATCACCGGGAAATCGAGCTGGTCTTCGGTCGCGCCGAGCTTGTCCATCAGGTCGAAGGTCTGGTCGACGACCCAGTCGGAACGCGCGCCATCGCGATCCACCTTGTTCACGACGAGGATCGGCTTCAACCCCTGCGCGAGCGCCTTGCGCGTCACGAAGCGCGTCTGCGGCATCGGCCCTTCGACCGCATCGACCAGGAGCACCACGCCGTCGACCATCGACAGCACGCGCTCGACCTCACCGCCGAAGTCCGCGTGGCCGGGAGTGTCCACGATGTTGATGTGCACGCCGTGGTAATCCACCGCCGTGTTCTTGGCGAGGATCGTGATGCCGCGTTCCTTCTCGATATCGCCCGAGTCCATCACGCGCTCCACCAGGTGCTGGTGGGCCGCGAACGTGCCGGCTTGTTGGAGGAGCTTATCGACGAGGGTGGTCTTGCCGTGGTCGACGTGCGCGATGATCGCGATATTGCGGAGAGGGCGGCGCATTAAAAGTCCAAAAAATCAAGGTTATTCAACATTTTAGCATACGGCGATGCTGCGGCGCATCATCTATTTCTCATCCAGTCTGCGGTCTCGGGGAAAGCGCCCTTCGCGCCCGTGCCTAACCGCTTGCGGCACCTCGGTTTCTTCCATGGCCTGGACCGCTTTCGCGTCGCCGCCGAAGGTCTTGTATGGGTGGGTCGTGGGTCCAGGACCAACTTGCTGATTTAGCTATTTCGGAATATACTTGTCGCCGTGTATACGGTCAACGCCACGGAGCTCAAGAACCGCCTCGGGCCGGTCCTCGCGCGCGCGGAGCTGGAGACGGTCGCGGTCGTGCGTCACGGCCGGGTCGTCGCGTACCTCACCCCGGCTCGCGCCCAGGAACAACCGCGCACGTCTCGCGCCGCCAAGAGGCAATCAGGACTCGATCGACACGACGAGGTGCGTCTCGTTCAATTGTGCGCCAGCGGCGACTTGCGCCCGTCGCGTTGGCTGCGCGCGGGCGACCCGCGCCTCCTCGCCGGAGTAGCGACGATGCTCGCTTCCGAACCCGGCCTTGATCGCGTGCGCTTCCTCGCGCTCGCCGAGCGCCTTTATCCGGGCATGAGCACGCCGGAGGAATTCGGCCGGTGGCTGCGGGAAGCTCCCGTGAAAGCCGCTCGCCTGCTTCCCATGGTGCGGGCGGAAGGCCGCCGCAAACGCAAATGAAGTCGCGCGCCAGTCCGAAGCTCAAAGCGGATCCGGGGTATTTCAAGGCCTTCGCGGAAGTCATGAAGCGCCTGGAGCGATCCCTGAATTCCGGCGCAAAGAAGCCCGTCGTTGTCTGCGTCGCCGGCGGCGCAGCCCTGCACCTTTACACGGGAACGCGGGTCTCCAAGGATGTGGACGCGACAGTGATGGCGCGCTACCTGCCTCCTGACAACCTGGAGGTCTCCTACCGCGACGCCGACGGACATGCCAGGCTCCTGTACTTCGATACCCAGTACAACGATACCTACGCCCTTCTTCACGCGGACGCCTACGACGATGCGCTTTCGATCACGGTGCCTGGTGTCGACGCAAAGCGGCTCGACGTCCGGCTCCTCAGTCCCCTCGACCTCGCGGTCTCGAAGCTCTCGCGCTTCGAAACCCATGACCAGGAGGACATTCGCGCGCTGGCGAAGGCGGGGCTGATCGACGCTTCCAGGGTGCGGGTGCGAGCCGAGGAGGCCCTGCCTGCGTATGTCGGCGACACACGGCGCGTCAAGACCTCGATTGCCCTCGCCGAGAAACTCGTGAGGGAGAGTCAACCGTCATGAAGCTCGCCCTCAAGATCGACATCGATACGCTGCGAGGCACGCGCGAGGGAGTGCCGCGCCTCCTCGAGATCCTCAAGCGCCACGGCGCCGGCGCGACGTTCCTGTTCAGCCTCGGTCCCGACCACACCGGGCGCGCGATCAAGCGCGCCCTGCGCCCCGGGTTCATGCAGAAGGTGGGCCGCACCTCCGTGCTCGAGCACTACGGCTACCGGACCCTCATGTACGGCACTCTGCTTCCCGGGCCCGACATCGGCAGGCGCTGCGCGGCGATCATGAGGCGCGTGCGCGACGAGGGCTTCGAGGTCGGCATCCACACGTGGGACCACGTGAAGTGGCAGGACGGCGTCGCTGGCGCGAGCGAGAAGTGGACCGGCTGGCAAATGTCGCTCGCATGCCAGCGCTTCCGCGAGATCTTCGGTGAAGATGCGAGCGTGCACGGCGCGGCCGGGTGGCAGATGAATTCGCACGCATACCGCCGCACGCAGTCTCTGGGCTTCCGATACGCCTCGGATACACGCGGCACGCATCCCTTCATTCCCGTGATCCGCGCCGAGATCGTGGGCTGCCCGCAGTTTCCGACGACGCTGCCCACGCTCGACGAGCTGATCGGCCTCGAGGGCGCGACCCTCGGGAATGTCGCCGAAATCCTCATCGCGCGTACGGCGGACCTTCGCGACCACGTCTTCACCCTGCACGCCGAGCTCGAAGGGATGAAGCTTTCGAATGTCCTCGAGAAGCTCATCGAAGGCTGGAAGGCGCAGGGCTACGAGCTCTGCGCGATGCGCGAGCTGGTGGGCGCAACTGAACCCGCCAAACTTCCCCTGCACTCGGTGGTGGAGGCCTCGCTTCCCGGCCGATCGGGCACCCTCGCAGCCCAGGGCCCGGCCTTCCTTGCACGAGAATCATCGCTATAGCTTGTTTTTTCCAAGGAAATGGCTACTATGGGTTGTGGGTATGACGCAACTCGCCTCATGACGGACCAAGCCGGATGA
>JBDTXQ010000230.1:0-4992 GCA_040006115.1 Usitatibacter sp. | reverse complement strand
CGCGCAGCGCCGTGACCGACACGATGGCCGGGAAGCGGCTGCCGTCCTTGCGGATATAGGTGAGCTCGTAGATGTCCTCGATGCCGCGCGAGGCCTTGAATACCAGCGCCTCGAACCCCGGCGTGATCGCGGTTCCGAGCTCGGAGCTCAGCGCCGCGGCGCGCGCGATCACCTCCTGCGGGTCTGAAATGTCGGCGGGGGTGATCCTGTTCAGGACGTCGGCGGCGGCGTAGCCCAGCATGCGCTCGGCACCGACGTTGAAGATCTGGATTACGCCCTTCTCGTCGGTTGCGATGCTCGAGAAGTTCGCGCTGTTGAAGATGGCGCTCTGCAGCGCCCCCGCCTTGAGCAACGCGGTCTGGCGCCGTCCTTCCGTGGTGCCGTCCGGGTTGCCGACATCGTCGGCAAGAGGCCGGCGTCCTTCCGCTTCCAACATGGCTCGGCCTTCGTGACAGGTGCCCCCATTCTCCCCGAGTTTCAGGAGGCCGTCTGTGCGATAGGAGACATAGCGCGCCGCCCTTCAGCGGCGAATCGCACGAAAGACGCCCCCTGCCTGTCCTTGTGGACGTCGTTCCACGAAAACATGCGCCCGTTCATCGCGACGTAAGCGTCGGGCGCGAGGGCCCGCGCCATGGTGTCGGTGCCCGAGGATCGCCGGCAGGTGCGTTTCCTTCAAGGTGAGCTCTCCCTCGATGACGTCGTAGCCCTTGTCGGAGGTGCCACCCGTGACGATGATGCGCGCGTCGCTCATGTCAGCTCTTCAGGCGATAGCCGGTCCGGAAAATCCACGCGACCGCCGCGAGGCACGCCACGAAGAACCCGAGCGTCGCGGCGAGGCTCACGCCCACGCTGACATCGGAAGTGCCGTAGAAGCTCCAGCGGAAGCCGCTGATGAGGTACACCACGGGATTGAAGAGGCTCACGGTGCGCCACGCCGGGGGCAGCATGTCGATCGAGTAGAACGCGCCTCCGAGGAACGTGAGCGGCGTGATGACGAGCATCGGTACGAACTGCAGCTGCTCGAAGCCCTGCGCCACGACGCCGATCACGAAGCCGAAAAGGCAGAAGGTCGCCGCGGTGAGGACCAGGAACCCTGCCATCCACAGCGGGTGGGCGATGGTGACGGGCACGAAGAAGTTCGCCGTGGCAAGGATGAGCAGGCCCAGCAGGATCGACTTGGTCGCGGCGGCGCCCACGTAGGCCGTCACGATCTCGAAGGCGGACACCGGCGCGGACAAGAGCTCGTAGATCGTGCCGGTGAACTTCGGGAAGTAGATCCCGAAGGAAGCATTCGAGATGCTCTCGCTGAAGATCGACAGCATGATGAGCCCGGGCACGATGAAGGCGCCGTAGGGAACGCCATTCACCTCGCGCATGCCCGAGCCGATCGCCGCGCCGAAGACCACGAAGTAGAGCGAGGTAGTGATCACCGGCGTGAGGAA
The DNA here is from genome assembly GCA_040006115.1 of Usitatibacter sp. Taxonomy (GTDB): domain Bacteria; phylum Pseudomonadota; class Gammaproteobacteria; order Burkholderiales; family Usitatibacteraceae; genus Usitatibacter. The sequence continues at coordinate 3,550 of JBDTXQ010000230.1, read as the reverse complement.
GCTCTGCATCGGCGTTCGGAACGCGCGCGCCATCTCGAAGCGGTAGATCGCCCAGACGCCGTGGCGATTGAAGGCTGCGGCGCTCATCGCCCTCCCCGCTCGCTCACCAGGCTCACGAAGATGTCCTCGAGCGAGCTCTGGCGCGTGTTCAGGTCCTTGAAGCCGATGCCGAGGTCCGCGATGCGCTTCAGCAAGTCCGGGATGCCGGTCGTCTCCTCGTGCGCGTCGAAGTTGTACTCGAGCTCGGTGCCCTCCGCCTTAAGGGTGAGCGGCCATTGGGCGAGCCCCTCGGGAATCGCGCTCATCGGGTCCTGCAGGTGGAGCGTGAGCTGCTTCCTGCCGAGCTTCTTCATGAGCGTCGCCTTTTCCTCGACCACGACGAGCTCGCCCTTGTTGATGACGCCGATGCGATCGGCCATCTCCTCGGCCTCCTCGATGTAGTGCGTGGTGAGGATGACCGTCACGCCGCCTTCGCGAAGGCGCCGGACGAGCGCCCACATGTCGCGGCGAAGCTCGACGTCGACCCCGGCCGTGGGCTCGTCGAGGAAGAGGATCTCCGGCTCGTGCGCGAGCGCCTTGGCGATCATCACACGTCGCTTCATCCCGCCCGAGAGCGTCATGATCCGGTCGTTCCGCTTCTCCCAGAGCGAAAGGTCGCGCAGCACGCGCTCCAGGTGCGCCGGGTCGGGCGGGAGGCCGAAAAGCCCGCGGCTGAAGCGCGCGGTGCGCCACGGGGTCTCGAACATGTCCGTGTGCAGCTCCTGGGGAACCAGTCCGATCAGCGCGCGCGCCGCCCGGTAGTCGCGCGCGATGTCGTGGCCGCTTGCCGTGACGCTCCCGGTGGTGGGGATCACGATGCCGCAGACGATGCTGATGAGCGTGGTCTTTCCCGCGCCGTTGGGGCCGAGGAGCGCGAAGATCTCGCCCTTCGCGATCTCGAGGTCGACCTTCTTCAGGGCCTGGAGGCCCGAGGCGTACGTCTTGGTGAGGCCGCGGACGGAGAGGATGGGTTGCATGGCGAGGGATTGTACCGGCCCCCTGCCGGAATTCCGTCGCGAAACGGGAGTCACACGCGCATACCTCGCTCATTGGAGACTCTCATGAAGGCGCGCCTCGTTCCCCTCATCGCCATCCTCGCCGTAGCGGTCGCCCTGCCCGCTTGTAGCCGACCGAATACGGCGTACAACAACTCGGGGGCCAGCGCCACGCCGGGCTCGGTCAATACCACCAATCTGCCCGCCACCCCGACTTCGGCCGCGACGCCGGACACGTCCTCGCCAGCCGCAGCCGCCGTAACGCCTACTACGAGCACGAAGTGACGCGATGTCCCACGATCGAGACCACGACCACCGGAGCCTGGAAGTGAAAACGGCGGCCGCCCGGGGGGCCGCCGCCGCTCGCCCCGGCTCGCCAGCTCAGTGGCCGCGCTGGGTCGACTCCCGCGACGTCGACTTGCCGCGACCGTCGTCGTCCTCCTCATCGTCCTCGTCGGCGAGCCCGAGCTCCTCGACGAGCTCTTCCTTGCGCGACGTCATCTCCTGGCCCAGGTCGTCCAGCGCTTCACGCTCGCTCGACACCTCGGGGAAGATCTCTTCTTCCTCTTCCTTCACGTGGTGCTTGATGTACTCGCCCAGCACCTTCACCTTCGCGTCGTAGGTCGCGTCGATTTCGGCCGCTGCCTCGATCTGGGCGATCAGCGCCTTGGCGCCAGCATGCTCGACCTCGGCCTCTTCGACCAGCTCCATGTCGTCGTCGTCGAGATTGTCGCGAAGCCACGGATAGAAGATCTCCTCCTCGACCTGCGCGTGCACGGTGAGCTCGCCGCAGATGCGATTGGCGATGCGACGCTTGGTGTCGTCATCGCCTTCCTTTTCCTGCTCGTAGTGCTCGAAGAGGTCTTCCACCTTGCGGTGGTCCGCCATCATCAGCTCGATCGCGAGAGGTTGGCCCTTGCCGGGGCCGCTTTTTGATTTTGCCATTGGGAGTGCTCCTGGATGTGTGTGGTAAACCGCAGAGCCGGGATCGCATCGCGCATGCCACGGCCCACTCGATGAGAGGGCGCGCGAGTGGCAGGGTTCCGTAGCGGTGCTGAGTCCGTAAACGATGCTGCGCTCTCTCGGAGGGGCCTCCCGGTTTCCTACAGTCCGTAGGACATGGCCGACAGCGCTCGGCCGATGCGCGGTTCAAGATGGAAAAAACTTCGCCTCCCGTGGGAGCAATGTGCTCATGTCGCATGTGCTGATCGTCGACGACGACGCCAATTCGCGCGAAGCGCTCGCCGCGCTCGCCCAACAGGAAGGGTTCACCACCGCTGCGGCAGCGAGCGTCGCGGAAGCGCGTATCCAACTGGTGCGCCAGCGGCCCGATGTTGTGATGATGGACCTGCGCCTTCCCGACGGCAGCGGCACCGATCTCCTCGAAGATCTCGAGGACCGCGCCTCGATCGAGACCATCCTCATCACCGGGCATGCGAGCGTCGAGAGCGCCGTCGACGCGCTGCGCCTCGGGGCATCCGACTACCTCACCAAGCCCGTGAACCTGCAGCGCTTGAAAGCCGTCCTCTCGCGCGTGCCGAAGACCGGCGAGCTGCGCGCGGAAATTGGCGCGCTGCGCGACGAGCTGCGCCGCCTGGGGCGATTCGGTCGCCTCGTCGGACGCTCCCCCGCGATGCAGGAGGTCTACGACAAGATCGCGCGCGTGGCGCCCACCGAGGCCACGGTGCTCCTGATGGGCGAGAGCGGCACCGGCAAGGAGATCGTCGCGCGCACCATCCACGAGCTCTCGCGCCGCCGCAAGCGGCCGTTCCTCGCGATCAATTGCGGCGCCACCTCCGCGAACCTGATCGAGAACGAGGTGTTCGGCCACGAGCGCGGCAACTACCCCGGCGCGGATCGCCAGCACAAGGCCTACTTCGAGCAGGCCGACGGGGGAACGCTGTTCCTCGACGAGATCACCGAGATGCCCATGGAGCTGCAGCTGCGGCTGCTGCGCGTGCTCGAGACGGGGACGTTGATGCGCATCGGCACGAGCGGCTGCGTGGAGACCGACGTGCGCATCATCGCCGCCACCAATCGCGAGCCGCGCGAGGCGGTGCGCGCCGGCAAGCTGCGCGAGGATCTTTACCATCGCCTCAACGTGTTTTCACTGGAGATCGCGCCGCTACGCGAGCGCGCCGAGGACATCGAGCTCATCGCGAGCCACGTGCTCGAGGAAATGAACGAGGCGTGCGGCACGCGCAAGAAGTTCGCGCCGGGCGCGATCGCGACCCTGAAGCGGCAGGCGTGGCCTGGCAACGTGCGCGAGCTGAAGAACTACATCCACCGCGTATTCATCGTGGCAGGCGACGAAGGCCTCGCCGGCCCGCAACACGACTCGGAGCAGACACCGATGCGAAACAGCACTAGCTCGTCCCTTTCAGCCGCTCCGCCGTCCAACGGCAACGGCCCGGCCATCACCGTGCCGCTCGGCACTCCGCTTTCGGTCGCTGCGCGGGAACTGATCCTCTCCACGCTCGAGCATTGCGGCGGCGAGCGCAAGCGCACCGCCGAGA
>JBDTXQ010000229.1:0-4997 GCA_040006115.1 Usitatibacter sp. | reverse complement strand
GTCGTACCTGACACGACTTTTCAGACAAGACTTTTCAGGCGGGCTTTTCCCAGCCGCCGTCCCGGCCCTGCCGAAATACCGTCGCCCAGGGAAACCACACCGACCGATCGCCCTCGACGCCCCAGCGCCATTCGGGCGGGTGCGCTACGAGCACCTGCATCGGCTTTCCTGTCCCCGCGCGCAGGTGGGTGTTGGCATTGCTGACGCCGACGTAGTCATCCACCAGCGACATGAGGGCGAGCATCTCCTCGAGGTCGTCGTTGGCCGCGCTGAAATCGTGCACTGGAGCCTCCAGGACGCTCTCAAGGCGCTCGCGCTCGCCGCCGCGGGGAAAGCGCTGCACCGAGATCCACGTGGCCGCGCGACCCTGCAGGAAGGCCCCCAACGTGTCGAGATCTACCTCCTTCAGCTGCGTCTTCGAGGGGCCCGCGGATTCGACCCCGGCGCGCCAGGTAAGCGCCACCCAGGGATGCGGGCCCAGGGCGAGGAGCTTCTGGTCCAGTCGCGCGAGTCGATCCGGCTCGGGCGCGAGCGCGAGCGGCGTCGGCGCATCGACCGCCCCCTTCATCCCCAGCAGCCACGGCAAGTCCCCGATCTGGACGACCTCAACCTCGGGCAGGCGCGCGCTCTCGGGCTCCATGCCGAGTGCGAAGAGCCCGGTGCGCGCGAGGAGCGGGAACAGCCGCGTGCCGCCGCCGAACGCGAGCCGCGCGCCGCGCCGCGCCAGCTCCGCCGCGAAGCGCAGGAAGAAGAGCACGTCGCCGATGCCCTGCTCCTCGACCAGCGCGAACGACCTGCCGGCGAGGCAGGCGGGGAGGGGCCGGGTCGCCTCATCGGGCGGCGCCGTGGCGAGGCCCTGCGCGAAGAGACGCCATCGATACTCGCTCCAGCCGGCCGCGAAGTCGCCGCCGCGGATCAGCAGCCGCGCGAGGTTCTGCCGGGCGGCCGCGAAGCGCGGCTCGCCCGCGATCGCCTCGCGATACGCCTCGGCGGCTTCCTCCCACCGGCACATCGCTTCCAGCGCAAGGCCGAGGTTGTTGTACGCTTCGAACCACGCGGGATTCGCCGCGAGCGCCGCGCGAAAGCAAACGAGCGCCTCTTCGGCGCGCTGCGTGTCGCGCAACAGGAGCCCCAGGTTGTTGTGGAAATCGGGGATCGTCGCGTTCGCCCCGATCGAGGCGCGCATGAGGGCCTCGCCCTTTGCCGCATCCCCGCGCTGCCACTCGATCAAGCCGAGGTAGTGCGTCGCGACCGCGTGGCCCGGCTCTCGCGCGAGGATCTCGCGGTAAGCGCGCTGCGCCTCGTCGATGCGCCCGCGCTGGTGGGCGCCCAACGCCGCCTGCACCTGCGCTTCGACCCCGGGCGGCTCGGCGGCGAGCCTGCCGTGGCAGTCCTTGTAGCGGCGGGCGCTGCCGCAGGGGCAGGGCTCGTTGCGGCGCGGCTCGCTCACGCCGCGCGGAACTCGCTCACCATGCGCGCGAGCTCGCGAAGCTCCTCGCGCGTCGCGCCGCGCCCGTAGCGCGCCTCGACGTAGCGCTCAGTGATGGCCTGCGCAGCGCGCGCGGCGCCGGGCCGCGTGCTCTTCACGCGCGCGAGGTAGTCAACCGGGCCCTCGTGGGGCTCGCGCGAGACGCCCGCGGCGGCGAGCTTGGCGCAGAAGCGGTTCCACGCGACGAGCGAGGGTTCGCGCCGCGGCGGGCGGTCGCGCACCAGCAGCCCGATGGAGATCGCGCCGCCCACGACGAAGGTCGCGATCATCAGCCAGAAGCCGAGGGTGCGCCAGTCGATCGAGGGGAAGCCGAGATTGGAGAAGAACTGGCGCTGCTTGTCGGTGTTGTAGCCGACCACCCACTGGTCCCACTGGCTGTTCATCGCCTGCCACGCATTGCGCAGGCCCGAGAGCACACCGAGCGGGTCGGCGGCGACGATCGACGAATACACGCCGATGGGGCCGAGCGCCGCGTTCACGCCGCTCTCCACGCGCAGCGGCGACACGGCTCCGGTGGGATCGACGCGCAGCCACCCCTCGTTGGCAAGCCAGATTTCGGTCCACGCGTGCGCGTCGGCCTGGCGCACGATGAGCTCGTTGTTGAGCGGGTTCACCTCGCCGCCCTGGTAGCCGGTCACGATGCGCGCCGGGACGCCGGCCGCGCGCATGAGGAGCGCGAAGCTCCCCGCATAGTGCTCGCAGAATCCCTTCTTCGACTCGAACAGGAAATCGTCGTAGGGGTCTCGCGGGTCGAGCGGCGGAGGCTCGAGCGTGTAGGTGAACTCGCGGTTGAAGTACTGGAACGCCTTCGCGAGCAGCGCGCGCGCGTCCGGGGTCTCGCGCGCCCACTGGCGGCCGAGGGCCACGGTGCGCGGGTTGCGGCTCGCGTCGAAGGCGAGCGACGACCTGAGGCCGGCGAGCGAGTTGCGCTCGCCATAGCGATAATCGAGGTACGAGCTCATCTCGTAGCGCTTCCTCTCGGTCACCGGGCGCCGGTCGCGCACCTGCAAGTCGCCCAACGCGTAGGAGCCGGCGGGCAGCACCGCGGGAACGTCGAGCGCGAAGAGCCACGTCTTGTTGTGCGGCTCGAGGGTGACGGTGTAGGTGGTGCGCCTCTCGCGCTTCGAATAGTCGAGGTTCCCCGCCGGCGCGATCTGCGGGACGCTCCAGGTGGCGCCGTCGAAGTCGACCATCACCGGGCCGCGCCAGTAGAGCGTCGAGAAGGGCGGCCGGTCGCCCTCGAACTGCACCCGGAAGGCGAGCGCATCGGACTTGATGAGGTTGGAGATGTTGCCCGGGGTCATGGTGTCCGACAGGCCCGTTTTCGCCGAGCGCGTGTCCTGCGGGAGCGCCCAGAGCGGGCCCTGCGCGCGCGGGAAGAGGATGAAGAACGCCACCATGAGCGGCAGCGCCTGCACGAGGAGGTCGGCGGCCGGGCGCAGGCGCTCGCCCAGGGTCGGCGTGCTCCCCACGCGGTTGAAGCCCACCAGCGTCGCCACGAAAATCCACACGCACACCAGCATGTAGAGGCCGAGCGGGATCGTCTGCGAGAAGAGGAAGTTGGTGAGCACCAGGAAGAAGCCCAGGTAGATGCTGAGCGTCACCTCGCGCTGCGTGCGCATCTCGAGGAGCTTCAGCCCCGCCATCACGATGAGGAGCGTCACGCCCGCCTCGCGCCCGACGAGCCGGCCGTACTGCATGAAGGTCGCGACCGCGGCGGCGATGGTGAGCGCGGCGGTCACCCAGCGCGACGGCAGGTGCATCGCGGCCCACGCGCTCCACGCACGCCACGCGAGGACCGCGATGAAGAAGGCGCTCACCCAGTACGGCAGTCGCAGCAGGTGCGGCGCGACCACGAACGCCATCGCGGCGAGGAGCCAGAGGACGTTGCGCACGTCCAGGTGCGGCGAGGCGGGGACCGGGCTCATGCGCGGAAGAGCGCGAGCGCCTCGAGGCAGCGTGTGCGGTGCGCCTCGCCGCGCGCAGGCGCGATCTTCGTGCCGGGAATTCGCAGCCCGTAGCTCTGCCCGAAGCGTTCCGCCTGGATGACCCAGTGCGCGAGGACCGAGAGCCGATGCTCGATGTCGGCGCCGCGCGCCTCGTCCCATTCGAGCCAGAGCTCGCTCGATGCCATCGCGCTGAACTCCTTGGTGAGCAGGCCCTGCTCGCGCGCGAGCGCCTTCCACGCGATCAGCTTTGGCGCGTCTCCCGGACGGTAGGAGCGCAGCATGTTGAATTCCTCGTCGCCCGCGACCGGGATGCCTTCCTCGGAGACGCTCCTCGATTGCGCCGGCGGCGTGCCCGCCATGGGGTCGGGCTTCGGATACACGATCACCTGCAAGTTGAAGTCCACGTACGACCACGCGTGGAAGAGCCCCACCGGGTAGCGCGTGAAAATCTCGACGCGCCCGCAGCGCAGCCACCCGCGGCGCGGCGCGGCCACGGGGAGGAAGAGGGCGGCGGTCTCCGCGGGCGCCACGTCCGCGTATACCGGCTCGTCGCCCTTGCGGCGGATGGCGATGGCGAAGCGCGTCTGCGCGGGCGTCTCCACGGTCACGCCGAAATGAGCGGTTTGCCCGGCGAAGATCGGGTCGCAGCGCCCGGGGCGAAGCTTCAGGTGCGCGAGGTTGCGCCAGGTGTGCAGCATCGCCACCCCGGCCATGCTGACCAGCGTGAACGTGAGGACGAAGCCGAGCGACAGGGCGTAGTTGATCGACGCGATCAGCAGCACCAGCATCGTGAATGCGAACGTATAGCCCTGGCGCGTCGGCAAGATGAAGATGCGCCGCTGGATGAGCGTGACCGGCGCGGCTTCCGGGGCGCTCGCGCGGAAGATCCAGTCGGAGATCGACTGCCTCAGGTCTGCGAACACGGGCGTGCGCCGAAACTCAGGGGATGGGAACGCCGGAGATCAATTCCTTGGCCGGATCGAAGCTCCCCTTCACCGCGTCTGCGTTGCCGTGGAGGCGGTGCCCCACGACTGCGGGAAGGATCGCCTGCACGTCCTCCGGAAGCACCTGGCGGCGGCCTTCCATCATCGCCCACGCCTGCGCGGCGCGCAGGATCGCGACTCCCGCGCGCGGCGACAGGCCCTGCGTGAAGCGCGGCGAATGGCGCGTGTGGTTGATGACCTGCTGCACGTAGTCGAGGAGCGCTTCGGAGACCTGCATCTGGGGCACCGCTCTCTGCAGCTCCATCAGCTGCTCGGCGGTCATGGCGGGCTCGAGGTGCTGGATCATGTCGCGGCGCTCCGCGCCCCGCAGCAGTTCGCGCTCCGCCTTGGCGTCGGGGTAGCCCAGCGAGATGCGCATGAGGAACCGGTCGAGCTGCGACTCCGGCAGCGGGAAGGTGCCGACCTGGTGCATCGGGTTCTGGGTGGCGATCACGAAGAAGGGCTCGGGAAGCGGGCGCGTCTCGCCCTCGGCGGTGACCTGGTGCTCCTCCATCGCTTCGAGCAGCGCGCTCTGCGCCTTCGGGCTCGCGCGGTTGATCTCGTCGGCGAGGATGA
>JBDTXQ010000228.1:0-5000 GCA_040006115.1 Usitatibacter sp. | reverse complement strand
GTGGATACACGACCTCGTGCGCGTGCGCCTCGCCGGCGAGGCGCGCCACCATCGCGACCTGGCGCCCGCCCTCAGGTCGCGCGCCCAGGCGGCGAGCCTGGACGCGCTCTTCGCCCTCGATCGCGAGCTCCTCGCGGCTCGCGCGCTCGCCTCGCATCCGCTCAACCCGCGGCTGGTGGCGGAGCACCTGTTGATGGCCTACAATCGGGCCACTATCGGACCCAGGCAATGACCGAGATCGCTTCCGACCTTGTCGCCAGCCGCCCCGGAGTCTTCACCCTCACGATCCGGTCGAAGGCCGCCCTTTACGCTGCCTGGATGCCGCTGCTGCGGGGCGGGGGAATCTTTCTGCCCAGCAGCCGCTCTCACATGCTGGGCGAAGAGGTCCTGATCCTCCTCTCGTTGCTGGACGATCCCAATAAGGTTCCTCTTCAGGGCAACGTCGCGTGGATCAATCCGGCGCATAGCGCGGGCAATCGCCCCCAGGGCATCGGCGTCCAGCTTCACGACAGCGAGGTCGGGCGCGAGCTGAAGAAGAAGGTCGAGGGACTGCTCGCCGGCGCGCTGCAGTCGTCACGCCCGACCCATACGATCTAGCCCTGCCGCGCGACGCCGCTCGGCCGCGCCCGCGGGAAGGAGGATCCGTGTTCTGGGAAAGACCCCTCGATAACGCACTCTCCAGGCTCAAGCAGAACGTCTCGGCGCCCGTTCGCCTGGTGCTCTGGGACGGGCGCGAAATCAACCTCTCCGAAAAAACCAGGGTCACGGTGCGCCTGAACGGCCTGCGCGCAGCCTCCGCGCTCGCGCGTCCCTCGCTCCTCACGCTCGCCGAAGCGTACATCGACGGAGACGTTGACTTCGAAGGCGACGTGCGCGAGGCGATCCGCGGCGCCGAAGCGATCTCCCGCGCCATACCTCGCCCTCTATTCCAGTCGCAGGGGCCCTCCAACGAGCGCCACAGCAGGCGCGACGACCGCGAGGCGATCCAGCACCACTACGACGTCTCCAACGAGTTCTACGCGCTCTGGCTGGACCAGCGCATGGTCTACTCCTGCGCTTATTTTCGCGACGAAGGCGACACGCTCGACGCGGCGCAGCTGCAGAAGCTCGACCACATCTGCAACAAGCTTCGCCTCGCCCCCGGCGAGCGTTTTCTGGACATCGGCTGCGGATGGGGCGCCCTGGTGATGCGCGCGGCACAGAAATACGGCGTGATCGCCACCGGTATCACCCTCTCGGAGAAGCAGCACCAGCTCGCCAACGAGAGGATCCGGGCCGCGGGCCTCGAGGAGCGCTGCAAGGTAATCCTGCAGGATTACCGCGACATGCCGGGCGAGAACTTGTACGACAAGGTCGCGAGCGTCGGAATGTTCGAGCACGTGGGCCTGCGCAATCTTCCCGTGTACTTCAGCGTGGTGCGTCGGCTCCTCAAGGAGCGCGGCCTCTTCCTGAACCACGGCATCACGTCGTCCGACACGCGCAACCGCTCGGTGGGGCTGGGAGGGGGTGAATTCATCGGACGCTACGTGTTTCCGAAAGGCGAGCTGCCGCACCTGCACCGCGTGGTGCACGACATGAGCGAGCAGGACTTCGAGGTGCACGACGTGGAGAGCCTGCGCGCGCACTACGCGAAGACGCTCGGCCTCTGGAGCGAGCGCTTCGAGCGGCGGATCGATGCGGCGGCCGCGGCGTCGAGCGAGCGCACCGCTCGCACCTGGCGCCTCTACCTTGCCGGCTGCGCCTATGCATTCGAGCAGGGCTGGGTCTCCATCCACCAGGTTCTCGCTTCCAGGCAAACGCAGGCCGGTCGCGCGGGTTTGCCGCTGACCCGGGAGTGGATGTACCCCTGAAGGAACGGCTGGCGCGGCGCGCCGGTAGAATCACGGCGATGCTCGTCGATTCCCATTGCCACCTCGATTTTCCGGAGCTCCAGGCCGACCTCGCCGGCGTGATGTCGCGAATGAGCGACAACGGCGTGACCCATGCCCTCACCATCAGCACCACGCTCGAGACCTTTCCGGCAGTGCGCGCGGTGGCGCGCTCGCAACCCAACCTGTGGTGCACGGCGGGCGTGCATCCTGACGAGCGCCGCGATGGGCGCGAGGTGACCGAAGGCGAGCTGGTGGCGATGGCCGACGATCCCAAGGTGGTGGGCATCGGCGAGACGGGGCTCGACTATTTCCGCGTGGAAGGCGATACCGACTGGCAGCGCGAGCGCTTCCGCACCCACATCCGCGCGGCACGCCGCTGCGCGAAGCCGCTGGTGATCCACACGCGCGCCTCGGCCGAGGACACGCTGCGGCTCATGCGCGAGGAGAACGCGGGCGAGGTGGGCGGTGTGATGCACTGCTTCACCGAGAGCTGGGAGGTGGCCGAAGCGGCCATGGCGCAGGGCTTCCACATTTCTTTCTCGGGGATCGTCACGTTCAAGAACGCGAAGGACCTGAGGGACGTCGCGATGCGCGTGCCGCTCGATCGCATGCTGGTGGAGACCGATTCGCCCTACCTCGCGCCGGTCCCGCACCGCGGCAAGTCCAACCAGCCCGCCTTCGTGAGGCACGTCGCCGAAGAGATCGCGCGCCTGCGCGGCATCGCCGTCGAGGAAGTCGCCGCAGCCACCACCGCGAATTTTTTCCGCCTCTTCCGCCACGCGCGGCCCGGGTGAGCGCCTCCCGGCTGCTCGCCTACTGCCGTGCGGGCTTCGAGAAGGAATGCGCGCAGGAGCTCACTGCCGAGGCGACGCGCGCCGCGGTCGAGGGCTTCGTGAAGGCGCGGCCCGAGAGCGGCTTCGCGCTCTTCCAGCCCCACGACGAGGAGAAGGGCGCGCGTTTCGGCGCCGAGCTCGAGCACCGCCGCCTCGTCTTTCCCCGCCAGGTGGTGCGCGCCGCAGAGTTGCTCGCGCTCGCCGAAGGCGATCGCGTGACGCCCATCGTCGCCGCGGCCAAGGCTCTCGGCAGCCGCTTCGCCGCGCTGTGGATCGAGATGCCCGACACCAACGACGGCAAGTCCCTCTCCACGCTCACCAAGCCGCTCACGCCCCATCTCGAGCGGGCGTTGCGAAAGGCCGGCATCGCCATCGAAGACCCCGCGGCGAGCGAGCGCCTGCACGTCTTCTTCGTGGGCGGGCTCGCCTGCCACGTGGGCGTGTCCACCGTCGGGGCAAGCTCTCCCTGGCCCATGGGCATCGTCCGGCTGCGCATGCCTTCGTCCGCGCCCTCGCGCTCGACGCTGAAGCTCGCCGAGGCGCTGATGGAATTCGTGGACGAGAAGGAGCGCGCGAAGCGGCTCGCGCCGGGCATGACGGCGATCGACCTCGGCGCCTCGCCCGGCGGCTGGACCTGGCAGCTGGTGCAGCGCGGCCTCATGGTGATCGCCGTGGACAACGGGCCCATGGACGCGGCGCTCCTCGAAACCGGCCAGGTGAAGCACCGCCGGGACGACGGGTTCCACTTCCGTCCCGCGGAGCCGGTCGACTGGATGGTATGCGACATGGTGGAAAGCCCATCGAAGATCGCGCGCCTCGCTGCCAAATGGATCGCCGAGGGCTGGTGCCGCGAGAGCGTCTTCAACCTGAAGCTGCCGATGAAGAAGCGCTGGGAGGAGGTGGAGCGCTGCCGGGGGATCGTCGACGAGGCGCTCGGCGGGGGCGGCTACTACCTGCGCATGAGGCAGCTGTACCACGACCGCGAGGAAGTTACGGCCTACCTGGCACGGCGCACCGGCAACTCGATAAACTGAAGGCCTGGCGCGCGGAGGCGAGGCTCGATGGCGGCGAGGATCGTGGTGAGCGAATTCATGGATGCCCCGGCGGTGGAGGCGCTGAAGCGTCGCTTCGAGGTCGATTACCGGCCCAAGCTCGTCGACGATCCCGCGGCGCTCGAGGCGGCGCTGCGCACGGCCGACGCGTGGATCGTGCGCAACCGCACCCAGGTGCGCGGCTCGCTGCTCGCGGCGGCCGCGAACGTGAGGGTGATCGGCAGGCTCGGCGTGGGCCTGGACAACATCGACGTCGCGGCCTGCAACGCGCGCGGCATCGCGGTCATTCCAGCGAGCGGCGCGAACGCCGAGTCGGTCGCCGAGGACGTCATCGCCGCCGCGCTCATGCTCCTGCGCGGCGCCTATTCCTCGACGCGCGCCGTCGAGGCGGGCACCTGGCCGCGCCAGACGCTCTCCCAGGGCCGCGAGGCGGCGGGCAAGATCCTCGGCGTCGTGGGGTTGGGGAGCATCGGTCGTCTCACCGCCCGCAAGGCGCGCGCCATGGGCATGCGCGTAATCGCCTGCGACGCGCAGCTTCCCGCAAGCGACGACGCATGGTACGAGCTGGGCAGCGCCCCGCGATCCCTGGACGAGCTGCTGCGCGAAAGCGACGTGGTGTCGCTGCACATCCCGCTCAACGACGAGACGCGCGGGCTGCTCGGCCGCGACCGCCTCTCCACGATGAAGCGCGACGCCGTTCTGATCAACACGGCGCGCGGAGGGATTATCGACGAGGCGGTGCTCGCCGCGATGCTGCGCGAAGGGCGCCTGGGCGGCGCCGCGCTCGACGTCTTCGAGGACGAGCCGCTCGCTGCCGGTTCTGCGCTCGTAGGAGCGCCGCGGTTGCTTCTCACCCCGCACATTGCCGGGGTCACCGTCGAAGCGAACGAGAGGGTTTCGGCGTTGATCGCCGAGCGGGTAGCGGACGCTCTGGATGCTTGAGACGAACTCTGCTGGGTGGCGTTGAGCGGTGACTCGTCGTCCGCTCCAACGCCGTTCCCGCTCACCACTTGAAAACCTGCAATAAATTATTGTAGGAGTCGGTCCAGATGCGCCAGTCGGGGCGCGGCGCGACCGGCTCCGTCGCTTCCACGATCGACTGCCTGAGAATGAAAGGCTTGTAGCGCGTGATCACCACCCAGTCGCGCAGGCCCTTCGCCCGTGCGGTGCGCACATAGTCCTGCCGCATCACCTCAAGCACGCTGTTGCGCGTCAGGCGCGTCATGAACGCGACCATGCCGATC
>JBDTXQ010000227.1:0-5003 GCA_040006115.1 Usitatibacter sp. | reverse complement strand
GCCGGCGTCGATGCCGGAGTAGACGAAGCCGTAGACGCGACCGAAGGCGCCGGTGCCGAACGTGCTCGTCGCGGCGCGGCGCACGAGCATGTCGCGCGAGGGGCCGATGAAGCCCACGCCGAATCCCATGAGCCCCATCAGGGCCACGACGCTCCAGCCGGGCACCACGGCGCTCGCGAGCGCGACCGCGCAGAGCGCGGCGCAGGAAAGCGAGATGGCGACGCGCCGATCCTCGCGCTCGCCGCGGGTCGCGAAGAATCCCCCGGTGGCCGTGCCGGCCGCGCTGCCCAGCAGGTACGCGGTCAGCGCGGAAGTGGCGAACCCGAGCGACACGCCGTAGGTGCGCTCGAGCAGCGGCGGCGCGAAGTTCTGCAGCGCGCCGAACGCCATCACCGAGAGGAGGAAGAAGCCGAAGCACATCCACACCACGCCCACGCCGAGGAATGCGAACGATCCGCCGCCGCGCTGCGCGGGCTCGTGCGGCATCGAACGCCCCGCGTCGTCGAGGTCGCCGCGGCGCACGAGGAGAAAAGCGAGGGCCACCAATCCCACCAACGACGCGCCGACGCACGCCGCGCGCCACCCCAGCGTCCCGGCGATCGCGAGCACGAACACCGGCGCCGCGGCCCAGCCAAGGTTCCCGGAGAGCCCATGCACCGAGAACGCGTGGCCGAGGCGCGCCGTGGAGACGCGGCGATTCATGATGGTGTAGTCGGCGGGATGGAAAACGCAGTTGCCGACGCCCGCGAGCGCCGCCGCCATGAGGAGCATCGGATAGCTCTGCGCGGAGGCATACGCGAAGCCCGCCATGGAGAGGATCCCCACGCCCGCGCAGAGCACGCGCATCCCGCCGAAACGATCCACCGCGAAGCCGGCGAGCGCCTGGCCGATCCCCGAGACCACGAAGAACGTCGACATGATCGCGCCCACCTGCGTGAAGGTGAGGCCGAACTCGCGCATGAGCCACGGGAAGAGCGGCGGGATCACGAAGTGGAAGAAATGCGACGTGCCGTGCGCGAACCCCACCAGCGAGATGACGGTGGCATCGCTGCGGAAGCTGGAAGTGGGATGGGCGGCGGCCGACACGGGCGATCGCGGATGGGAGCTGGAATGGCATCGATTGTATCCTTCCAGGTAGGAAGTCAATCACCGAAGTCAATCGCATATTTGGCGCGGCGCGTTCTAGACTTGGGGCATAACCATACCCGGAGGATTCCCATGCAACGACCATCCCGAACCTGGACGCTGGTCTCGGCGCCCCTCATCGCCCTCTTCGCCGCCACGGCATTCGCGCAGACCGAGATCAAGCTCGGCCACGTGGGCGAGCCGGGCTCGCTTTTCGCGAAGTCCTCCGAGGAGTTCGCGCGCCGCGCCAACGCGAAGCTCGGAGGCAAGGCGAAGGTGGTCGTGTTCGGCTCGAGCCAGTTAGGCGGCGACAAGGAGATGCTGCAGAAGCTGAAGCTCGGCACCGTCGACCTCGCGGTGCCCTCGACCGTGATGTCCTCCGAGGCGGACCTCTTCGGCGTGTTCGAGATGCCCTACCTCGTGAAGGACCGCGCGCACATGGGCCGCATCGAGAAGGAGGTCTTCTGGCCGAAGATCGCGCCGGAGGCCGAGAAGAAGGGCCTCAAGATCCTGGCCGTTTGGGAGAACGGCTATCGCCACATCACCAACAGCAAGCGCCCGATCAACGTCCCGGCTGACCTGCAGGGCATCAAGCTGCGCGTGCCGGAGGGCAAGTGGCGCGTGAAGATGTTCCAGGCCTACGGCGCCAACCCCTCGCCGATGAAGTTCTCCGAGGTTTTCACCGCGCTGCAGACGGGCGTCATGGACGGGCAGGAGAATCCGTTCACGCAGATCTACAGCGCCAAGTTCCAGGAGGTGCAGAAGTACCTCTCCCTCACCGGGCACGTCTACACGCCGGGCTACCTCGTGGCCGGATCACGCAAGTGGTCGGCCCTTCCCGCCGACGTGCGCAAGGTCCTCGAGGACACCGCGAAGGAGATGCAGGCCTTCGTCTATTCGACCGCGGAGAAGGACGATGACGAGCTCCTCGGCAAGCTCAAGGCAGCGGGGATGGTGGTGAACACCCCTAACAAGGACGCGTTCATCACCGCGTCCGGGCCGGTGTACGAGGAATTCGCGAAGGAAGTCCCGGGATCGAAGGAAGTCATCGATCGCGCGATCGCGCTCGGCAAGTAACCGGTGGAGCTCGATCGCCTGCGCACCGGCTACGAACGCGCGCTCGAGTGGCTCGTCATCGGGCTCATGGGCGTGATGGCGGTGGAGGTGACGGCGGGCGTGGCCTTCCGCACCTTCGGCTACTCGCTCGTCTGGTACGACGAGGTCGCCTCGATCCTCCTCGCCTGGCTCACGTTCTACGGCTCGGCCCTCGCCTCGGTGAAGCGCGCGCACATCGGCTGCCCGGAGCTGATGGCGCTGCTCCCGCCGAAGGCGAGGCTCGCGATGCGCGTGGTCGCCGAAGTCCTCACCATCGGCTTCTTCCTCCTCATGGGATGGACGGGCTATGAGGTGCTGGGCGTCCTCGCCACCGACCACCTGGTGAGCCTGCCGGCTATCCGCGTGAGCTGGGTGCAGTCGGTGGTGCCCATCAGCGCGGTCCTCATCGTCGCGGCGGAGCTCGTCACGCTGCCGAAGGTCCTCGCCAACGCGCTCGCCGCTCCCCTGGTGAGCGGCGGGGCCTCGCACTGATGGCGATCCTCCTCGTCTTCGCCTGCGTGCTGGCGCTGGTGCTGATCGACGTGCCGATCGCGGTGGCGCTCGGCATCGTGGCGGTGGTGTCGATGGTCTCCCTGCAGGGCGCGGACGTGCTTCCCAACCTGCCCATCGTCCTCTACAACGGCGCCACCAACTTTCCGCTGATCGCGATTCCGCTCTTCATCCTCGCCGGGGCGATCATGAACGCCTCGGGCATCTCGCAGCGGCTCATCGCCTTCGCGAGCGCCCTCCTCGGCTTCGTGCGCGGCGGCCTCGCGATGGTGACCATCGGCGCCTCGATGTTCTTCGCCGAGATCTCCGGTTCCGCCGTGGCCGACGTGTCCGCGCTGGGCTCGATCCTCATCCCGGCCATGAAGTCGAAAGGCTACCCGGCGCCGCTTGCCGCCGCGATCATGTCCTCGGCGGCCACGCTTGCCGTCATCATCCCGCCGTCGATCCCGATGATCCTCTACGCGGTGATGGCAGAGACCTCGGTCGTGCAGCTCTTCGTCGCGGGCATCGTGCCCGGCGTCGTGGGCGGCGTCTCGCTGATGGGCGTGGCGTACTGGTTCGCCGTGCGCTACAACCTCCCGATCGAGGAGAAGTTCAGCTGGACGCGCGTCGCCCGCACCTTCAGGGAAGCGTTCTGGGCGTTCACGCTGCCGGTGATCATCCTCGGCGCGATCTTCGGCGGGATCGTCACCGCCACCGAAGGCGCGGCGCTCGCCGTCATCGCCGCGCTCTTCATCGGCCTCGTGGTGTATCGCGAGCTCGACCTCGCGCACCTGCGCGCTGCGATGGTCGAAGGCGGCGTGCAGACGGCGGTGGTGATGCTGCTGGTGGCCGCCTCGGCGCTGCTCGGCACCTTCCTCACCGAGATCCAGGCGCCGCAGCAGCTGGCGCAGGGCATCATGACGATCACCAGCAACAAGTGGTTTGTGCTGGCGCTGCTGAACGTGCTCTTCCTCGTGCTCGGCATGTTCCTGCATTCCGCGGCGGCCATCATCCTCGTGGTGCCGGTGGTGATGCCGCTGGTGCGTTCGGTAGGCATCGATCCGATCCATTTCGGGCTCATCGTCACGATCAACCTGGGGATCGGCCAGCAGACGCCGCCGGTGGCCAGCGTGCTGATGGTGGCCTGCTCCATCGCCAAGGCATCCGTGTGGCAGGTGAGCCGCGTGAACATCTACTTCATCGCGGTGCTGGTCGGCATCCTGCTGCTGGTGACCTACGTGCCCGAGTTCGGACTGGGCCTCGTCCACGTCTTCTACAAGTGAGCGCATGAACGAAGAGATCCTCGTCGAACGCGACCGCGCCATCGCCACCGTGGTGTTGAACCGCCCGCAGAAGCTGAACGCCCTCACGCGGCCCATGTGGAAGCGGCTGGGCGACGTCTTCATCGGGCTCGACCGCGACGATTCGGTGCGCTGCGTGATCATCCGCGGCGCCGGCACGAAAGCGTTCGCCCCCGGCAACGACATCTCGGAATTCGAGACCGAGCGCTCCAACGTCGAGCAGGCGCGCGGCTACGGCGAGGACATGCGCCGCACCATCGAGGCGATCGGCAGCTGCCGGCATCCGGTGGTCGCCCAGATCCACGGCATCTGCGTGGGCGGCGGGCTCGAGATCGCGGGGCTCGCCGACATCCGCATCTGCGGCGAGTCGAGCCGCTTCGGCGTGCCGATCAACAAGCTCGGGCTGGTGATGGCCTATGCGGAGATCGGCTCGCTCATCGGCCTCGCAGGCGAGGCGGGCGCGCTCGAGATCCTCCTGGAGGGCCGCGTGTTCGACGCGCGGGAAGCGAAGGAGAAGGGGCTCGTCACGCGCGTGGTCCCCGATGCCGAGGTGGAATCCGAGGCGCGCTCCACCGCGCAACGCATTGCCGACGGCGCGCCGCTCGTCGCCCGCTGGCACAAGAAATTCGCGCGGCGGCTGCGCGACGCGAAGCCGCTCACGCCGGAAGAGTACGACGAGGGGTTCGCGTGCTTCGGCACCGAGGATTTCCAGATCGGCTACAAGGCGTTCCTCGCGAAGGAAAAACCGCGGTTCAAGGGCGAATGATGAAAGGCGCGCTGAAGGGAATCAAGGTTGTCGAGCTCGCGCAGATCATGGCGGGTCCGACGTGCGGGATGCTCCTCGCCGACATGGGCGCCGAGGTGATCAAGGTGGAGAAGCTGCCCGGCGGCGACGACACGAGGAGCTACACCACGCCCAGCATCGCCGGCGAATCCGCGGCGTTCATGATCCTCAACCGCAACAAGCGCGGCATCGCGGTGAACCTGAAG
>JBDTXQ010000226.1:0-5014 GCA_040006115.1 Usitatibacter sp. | reverse complement strand
ATAACGATCGATTTGGATTTTCAGGTTGCCTTGGCGCGCGATCCGCGATATGACCACGCCATCATCGCGATGCCGGCGAGGATCATCGGCAGCGACAGCCACTGCCCCATCGACAGGTCGAAGGCGAGGAGGCCGAGGAAGTCATCGGGCTGGCGCGAGAATTCCGCGAGGAAGCGGAAGACGCCGTAGCCGATCAGGAACGCCGCGGAAACCGCACCCACAGGCCGCGGCTTGCGCGCAAACCACCACAACAGCACGAACAGCGCGAGCCCTTCGAGCCCCGCCTGGTAGAGCTGCGACGGATGGCGCGCCACGCGGTCGCGATCCACCTGCGGAAACCACATGCCCCACGGCAAGTCGGTCTCGCGTCCCGGAAGCTCGCCGTTGATGAAATTCCCGATGCGCCCGGCAGCGAGCCCCAGCGGCACCAGCGGCGCGATGAAGTCCATCGTGGTGATCCAGCGTTTCTTATGCATGCGGCAGAAGATCGCCACGGCGACGAGCACGCCGATGAAGCCGCCGTGAAAGCTCATGCCGCCCGCCCAGATCTGCAGCACTTCGCCCAGGTGATCCAGGTAATACTCGGGCTTGTAGAACAGCACATAGCCCAGCCGGCCGCCGAGGATCACGCCGAATACGCCGTATAGGAGCATGTCGTCGACGTCCTTCGTCGTGATGCCGTTGCCCAAGCCGTGGCGCACGCGCCACTTGCCGAGCGTGATGACCGCCACGAAGGCGAGCACGTACATCAGGCCGTACCAACGTACCGCGACCGGCCCGAGGCTGAAGATGACGGGATCGAACTGGGGATGGACGAGCACGCGGGATTCCTCTTAAGGGGCTGCGCGCCCGATTATCTCAGAGCGATCGGACGTAAACTATCGGAAAGTGCCTACGCGCCCCCGCCGATCCCCATGACCGACAAATTCCGCTCCTTCACGATCACCAAGGGCGTGGCCCGCTCGCCCAACCGCTCGATGCTGCGCGCCATCGGCTACCAGGACGCGGACTTCGACAAGCCCATCGTCGGCATCGCCAACGGCCACTCGACCATGAATCCGTGTAACGCGGGGATCCAGCCTTTGGCTGACGCCGCCGATGCGGCGGCGCGCCAGAGCGGCGCCATGCCGCAGATGTTCGGCACCATCACCGTGACCGACGGCATCTCGATGGGCACCGAGGGGATGAAGTACTCGCTGGTGTCGCGCGAGGTGATCGCCGACGCCATCGAGACCGCGGCGCAGAGCCAGTTCATGGACGGCGTGCTCGCCATCGGCGGCTGCGACAAGAACCTCCCCGGCGCGATGATCGGCCTCATGCGCATGAACGTGCCCTCCATCTGCGTCTACGGCGGCACCATCAAGCCCGGCAAGTACAAGGGCCAGGACCTGCAGATCGTCTCCGTGTTCGAATCGGTGGGCGCGTTCTCGTCGGGGAAGATGTCGCAGGAAGATTTCGAGTGCATCGAGAGGAAGGCGCTGCCCGGCGTGGGCGCGTGCGGCGGCATGTACACCGCGAACACGATGTCGTCCTCGGTTGAAGCGGTCGGCATGTCGCTGCCGTACTCGTCGACGATGGCTGCCGAAGACGACGAGAAGCGCGAGAGCGCGGCCGAGAGCATGCGGGTGCTGGTCGAGGCGGTGAAGAAAAACCTCAAGCCGCGCGACATCATCACCAAGAAGTCGATCGAGAACGCGGTCGCCGTGATCATGGCCACGGGCGGCTCCACCAACGGCGTGCTGCACTGGCTTGCGATCGCGCACGCCGCGGGCGTGCCTTGGACGCTCGACGATTTCGAACGCGTGCGGCTGCGCACGCCGGTGCTTTGCGACCTGAAGCCGTCGGGGCGCTACGTCGCGGTCGACCTGCACAAGGCGGGCGGCATTCCGCAGGTGATGAAGATGCTGCTCGCCCACGGATTGATCCATGGCGACTGCATGACGATCACCGGCAAGACGGTCGCTGAGACGTTGAAGGACGTCCCCGACGAGCCGCGCCGCGACCAGGACGTCATCCGGCCGTGGTCGAATCCGATGTACAAGCAGGGACACCTCGCGATCCTGAAGGGCAACCTCGCCCCCGAGGGCTGCGTCGCGAAGATCACCGGGCTGAAGAATCCCGTGATCACCGGCCCCGCGCGCGTCTTCGAGTCCGAGCCCGATTGCATGGATGCGATCCTCGCCGACCGCATCAAGCCTGGTGACGTGCTCGTGATCCGCTACGAGGGCCCGAAGGGCGGTCCGGGGATGCGCGAGATGCTCGCGCCCACGTCGGCTCTGATCGGCAAGGGGCTCGGCGATTCCGTGGGGATCATCACCGACGGGCGTTTCTCCGGCGGCACGTGGGGGATGGTCGTTGGCCACGTCACTCCCGAGGCCTTCGACGGCGGCGTGATCGCGCTGGTGAAGGAAGGCGACTCGATCACCATCGACGCGCACCGCCAATTGATCGAGCTGAACGTGGACACGGGCGAGCTCGCCGCGCGCCGCGCGCAGTGGAAGCAGCCCAAGCCCAAGTACACCCGCGGCGTCCTCGGCAAGTACGCGAAGCTGGTGGGCACGGCGGCGAAAGGCGCGGTGACCGATTAGTGTTGTTCGAATGCATTTCTCTTGAGTCCGAGAAGAGAGGTTTTGCATGTCCATCATGCAGGTCAAGAACAAGTTTCACGAGTCCTTCGACGGCAAGATGGACATGGCCGACCATCAAGGGCGTCCCGCCGCAGAAACAGAAAACGCGTTCCTTTCCAGGAGCCTCGCGGCGTTTGCAGTTGCACATCTGGCAGGGGTCTCTATGCGGTTGCTGCGCAGAGCGTCACTGACGAGTCCGGTGACGGCGAGATTGATTCCCTCTACTGGGACGAGACCGAAAAGGTTTTGTACATCGTTCAGTCCAAGTGGAGTAACGATGGGAATGGGACGATAGATGAAGCAGGAATGCTCAAGTTTCTTAAGGGCGTTCAGAAGCTAATTTCCGCAGACTACGATGCCTTTCTCATTCCTAGAAAGAGGGGGATGCCGTCGAGACTAGAGTCTTCAAGAGACGCGGTGAGGTCCAGAACGCTTTAAAGAATGCAAGCGCAAAAGTCGCTCTGGTTGTCGCTTACACCGGCAGCCAGGACATGGCAAGGAGCCCCAATGTATGTTCTCTTGGCTATTCGAGATCGCCAATGAAAATTAAGCGCGCCACCTCCATGCTATTGGTTGACCAGGTAGAAGCGACGCGCGACTTCTTCAAGCGCGTGGGCTTCACCGTCACCGTGGAAGTCCCGGACGGCAACGCCGTGGGATTCGCCATGCTCGATCGCGACGGTGTCCAGCTGATGGTCGGGACGCGCGCCAACAGCCGCGAGCCCCAGGCGCTGCGCGACGTGATGATGAAGTCGCGGCACGCGGCGGTGTTCGTCGAGGTGGACGACGTGGACGCGGTGATCGCCGCGCTCGCCGGCGCCAGGGTGCTGGTGGAACGCCACAACACGTTCTACAACTCCGACGAGCTCACTTACGTCGAGCCTGGCGGGCACCTCGTGACGTTCGCCCAGTTCGCTTGACGAAGGCCACGGCCCCCAGCGTCGACGACCTGCCGTCGCGGCTCGCGTTCGAGGCGACGCCACCTGACCACCTCTTCCACTACACCGACCTCGAGGGCGTGAAGGGCATCTTCACGTCGCGCACGCTGTGGCTGTCGAAGTTCACCGCGTCCAACGACATCTCCGAGATCCTGCTCGCGATCCAGCACTTCCAGGGCTTCGTGCAGAGGAAGGCGAGCGAGCTCACCCGGGCGGAAGGCGACTTCCTGCGCGAAGCCGCAGACCAGCTCGAGAGCTTCCGGCGCACCAACATCTGCCTCGCCAGCTTCTGCGAGCAGCATGACCTCCTCAGCCAATGGCGTTCCTACGGCAACGATGGCCGCGGCATCGCGCTCGGATTCAACTCGAAGCGCCTGGTGGAGCTTGCGGAAAGGAACGGCCTGCGCCTCTTCCGCTGCGTCTACGACCAGGCGGCGCACGAGCGCATCGCCTCCGACCTCGTGAACCTGCTGCTCACGTCGTTCCGCACCTCGCCTCCCGACGGGCCGCATGCGCAGCGCGCGCTCATCACCCGGTTCAACGCGATGTTCCTGGTGGTGGCCCCAGTCATCAAGGACCATCGCTTCGTGGAGGAGCGAGAGTGGCGCCTGGTCTCCAATCCGGTGGCCTTCGACGACCCCAACATGATCGCGGTGATGAAGGGCAACCAGGCCTCGGTCAAGCTCACCGTGAAGCTGACCGGCGACTCCGAGGGCATGTCGAACATGATCCCGCGCGTGACCATCGGTCCCACGCTCGACCCGCACAACGTCTCCGACGCGATCGACGTCCTCTCGCAGAGGAACGGCTTTCACATCTCCGATATCGCGATTTCCGGGATTCCGTACCGGAGGGTGACGGAATAAGCGGTGTCACCCCTTATTCGGCGTAGTCCGCGGTCATCGCCTCGATCCGCTGCATCACCTCCGGGGTGAGCTTGTCGATGAAGTCGGCGGCCTTGAGGTTTTCCTCGACCTGCGACACACGCGAGGCGCCGGTAATGACCGTGGAAACGTTGGGATTGCGCGCGCACCATGCGATGGCGAGCTGCGCGAGCGAGCATCCAATGTCCTTCCCGACTGCCTCGAGCTTCACCACCACGTCGTTCCTCGCCTTGTCGGTGAGCCGCTCGACCAGGAACTTCATGCGCGGTATCGCGCCGCGGCTTCCCTCGGGGATCCCGGCGCGATACTTGCCGGTGAGCAATCCGGAAGCGAGCGGGCTCCAGGTGGTGAGCCCGATGCCGATCTCATCGTAGAGCGGCTTGTACTCGGCCTCGACGCGCTTCCTGTGGAAGAGGTTGTACTCCGGCTGCTCCACCACGGGCTTCCTCAGGTGATGGCGCTCGGCCACTTCCCATGCGGCGATGATCTCGGCCGCGCTCCACTCCGAAGTCCCCCAGTAGAGCGCCTTGCCGCGCTCGATCATGTCGTGCATCGCCCACACGGT
>JBDTXQ010000225.1:0-5035 GCA_040006115.1 Usitatibacter sp. | reverse complement strand
AGTACCTCGAGCTCGAGATCACCGAGAGCATCTCCATGGCGAACCCGGAGCAGAGTGTGCCGCTCATGTGGCGCCTGAAGGACACGGGGGTCGCGCTTTCCATCGACGACTTCGGCACCGGCTTCTCGAACCTGAGCTACCTCAGGCGCTTCCCGGTCGATCGATTGAAGATCGACCTGTCCTTCGTGCGCGAGATCACCACCGATCCCGGCAGCCTCGCGATCTCCGAGGCCATCATCACGATGTCGCACAGCCTGAACATGCAGGTCGTGGCAGAGGGCGTGGAGACCGCGGGCCAGCTGGAGCTCCTCGACGAGCGCAACTGCGACTTGATGCAGGGCTACTATTTCAGTCCGCCGGTGACCGCGGACGCCTTCGCCACGCTGCTTCGAGAGGACCGGCGCCTGCCCGCGCGCAAGGTCCTGCACGAGGCGCCGGCGCTGCTGATGTAGACAGGGAGAACGCCGCATGCGCACTTGCACCGTCCGATTCGCCGCCGTGCTCGCTGCCTCGAGCTTCGCGTGCGCCGCCGCGTGCGCGGACGAGGCCGCGCCCGCCTTCTCCCTGAGCGGCTTCGGGACGCTCGGCGTGATCCACTCGGACAACGACAAGGCCGACTACCTGCTCGACGCGTTCCATCCCGACGGCCCCGGCCATGCGCGGCGCTGGAGCGCGGATGCCGACAGCCGCGTCGGGCTGCAGCTCAGCACCCAGTTCGCTCCGCGGCTTTCCGCGGTGGTGCAGGTGATCGCGGAGCAACGCTACGACGGCAGCCATCGGCCCTCGGTCGAATGGGCCAACGTGAAGCTTCAGCTCACCCCGGAGCTGAGCCTGCGCGCCGGCCGCGTGGTGCTGCCGATCTTCATGGTCACCGACTCGCGCAAGGTGGGCTACGCCAATGTCTGGGTCCGCCCGCCGGTCGAGATGTACAGCCTGGTCCCGGTGACCAGCAACGACGGCGTGGACGCGAGCTATCGCATGACTCTCGGGGAGGCGACGAACACGCTCCAGGTGACGCTCGGGCGCTCGGACTCGAAGTTTCCCGGCAGCGCGGGACTGGGCTCGGGCACGGCGAAAGCGCGCAAGCTCGTTGCGTTGGTCGACACCTACGAGCAGGGCTTCTTCACCGCGCGCGCCACCTATGGACAGGCGCGCCTCACCATCGACGAGTACACCCCGCTCACGGATGCGCTGCGCCAGTTCGGGCCGCAGGGCGCGGCGCTCGCCGAGCGCTACGGCGTCATGGGCAAGCGCGTCGGTTTCGTGGGCCTCGGCGCGACCTACGATCCGGGCAGCTGGTTCGTAACCGGCGAGTGGGCCGACTTCGACACGCGCTCCTTGATCGGCAAGAAGAATGCGTGGTACGTGAGTGGCGGCTACCGGATTGGCAAGGCGACTCCCTATGCGACGTACGCGCGCATGAAAGCCGACAGCAATACGTACGATCCGGGGCTGAACCTGGCGGGCCTGCCGGCGCCGCTCGCCGCGGGCGGCGCGCAGCTAAACGCGGTGCTGAACGCGCAGCTCTCCGCGATCCCGGTGCAGTCGACGTTTTCCCTGGGCGTGCGTTGGGACTTCATGAGCAACGCCGCGCTGAAGCTGCAGTACGACCGCGTCTCGGCCGGATCCACGTCCCACGGGACCTTCGGCAACCTTCAACCCGATTTCCCGGTGGGCGCAAGGGTCCAGCTCTTCAGCGCCACCGTGGACTTCCTCTTCTGAAGGAGGCGAGCATGGGAAAACGCCTTCTCTTCTTCGCCGCCGTCGCGCTCGCGCTGTCGGGCACGAACGCCGCGAGCGCCGAGGACGTGGTCGCGGTGGTGTCGGCGAAGAGCCCGATCACTTCCCTCAACACCAACCAGGTCGCCGACATATTCCTCGGCAAGACGAGCCGCTTCCCAGATGGCAGCCTCGCTGTGCCGATCGACCAGCTCGAGGAATCCCCGGCGCGCGAGAAGTTCTACGCGCAGTTCACCGGCAAGTCCCCCGCGCAGTTGAAGGCCCATTGGTCGAAGATCATCTTCACCGGCCGCGGGCAGCCGCCGCGCCAGGTGGCGAGCAATGCGGAGGCGAGGAAGACGATCGCGGACAATCCCTACGCCATCGGCTATCTCGACCAGAGCCAGGTCGACGCGAGCGTGAAAGTCCTCGCACTACGCTGAGAAGAGTTGGTCGAAGTTCACAAGCGTCACGCCCGCCAACGGGACCATGCAGCCAATATTGAAGGCAAATGCGAGTAGGGCGTGGGCGCGGCTCCGCAAGGAGAGCGCCCAATTATCAAGCCCTTCGATCAGGCCTTGCGACCCTTCATCGCCACGAAGCCCGCGGTGCCGAGCAGGAGGGCCATCAACAGCAGCGCCCATTCCGAAAGCGTGGGGATCGCGGCGGCGGGGGGCGCCGTAAAGGCCGCGCAGGTGGGCACTGTGATCGTGACGGCATCCGTGGTGACGGTTCCGCCGAACGCCAGCGCGCGGCCGGTGAGGTTGGCGAAATGCCCGATGGTGATTCCGGCGGCATCGAGAATGTTGCCCGAGAAGGTCGGCGTGGGCGAGAGCGCGGCATTCGCGCCCAGGGTCGTCGCACCCACCGGCGCCCAGAACACGTCGCTCGCGCATGCGCCGCCCGCCAGCACGACGTTCGAGTTGGCTCCGGTGGTGAGCGCTCCGCCCGCCCGGAATACGTACACGCCCGCTCCATTGAGGGTTACGGTCGTGTTGGCGGTAAGGCTCATGGCGCCGCCGTTGAAATAGCAGCCCGGCGGGATCACGCCGGGCGGGTTGGCGCCGACGATGAGGGCGTCGAGCGCGATCGCGCCCGCGCCGAGGAAGGTGCATGGCTGGCCATTCAGGGTGGCGACGGCGGCATTCTGGTCGAGGCCTGTTTGCGGCGTACACGGCGTGGTGGTCACGCCGGTGATGGTGAGGGGCGGCGTCACCGGGCCCGTGGTGAAGCAGACGTCGCCGTTAATGATCGACTGCGGCGCGGTATTGCTGTTTGTGAAGGTGCTCGAAACGACGCCGAAAGTAGCGGTGGTTCCGAGGGGAGGCGCGGTGGCCGCGGCAGCGGGAAGACAGGCGAGCAGCAGCGCTGCGAACGCGGCGCGCGAGATCGTAATCGGATGCTTCATGGCTTGCTCCCCTTTTGGCATTGCTGCGGAGGCATCCCGCTTATGTTCCGTATCGTACACTCTTGCTGATGAAGAATGTCAAACTCATTGTTTCACAATAGGAAAGACGAATTCGCCACGATGAAAACTAAAGCGGCCCCGAAGGGCCGCCGTCGCCGGGATTGCCTCGCGATTTATGCGCGCGGCTCACCCTGGGCATTGACCCTTACCGTCTGTCCCGGGGGCGCCGTCATCTGCGTGCGATGCTCCTGCCCGCGGAAGTCGTACGTCACGTCCCAGTACGCCGGGGCCTGGTTCGCCACGTTCTCGCAGCGCTGGACGTCGCGGCTGCCGTACGAGCTGCCACCGTCACGCCCGACGTTAGATCCGATGAGCCCCCCGGCAACTGCGCCGCCGGCTGTCGCCACATCCTTGCCGCGTCCGCCTCCGACCTGGTGCCCAAGGATTCCCCCGATCACCGCGCCGGCGATGGCGCCGCCGATATTGGCATCGCCGCGATTCTGGCTTACCTGCTCGCGCTCGACCCAGCAGCGTTTCTCGGGGGGGCCGACGACCGCGCGGACCGAGGTCACGTTGGCCTCGAAGAGGCGTTCGGTGCCGCGGCGTCGCGCGTCGTAGGTGACGAGCGGGGCCGGTGCATAGCGGCCGTCATCGAGGTGCGCGCTGCGGCTCAGGTTGCGCACCGAGGAGATGCGGTTGTTCAGGCCCATGTCGCGCAGCGACGGGTAGTTGCCCGGGCGCAGCACGATGCAACGGCCTTCGAAGCGCGCGTCCTCGCACACTTCCCAGCGGTCGCCGCGGGCGACCACGGCCGAAGAGGCGCGATCGTTGAATCCGAAGCGTTCGAGGTTGCCGATCGGCTTGCGCGTGGTGAACGAGCGGCCCTGGAACCCCTCACTCTCGAAGAAGGTGACCTGCGCCGTGGCCTGCGTGGTGATCGCCAATCCGGCGAGTACGAGCGCGGCGCGGATCATTTGACGTGCATGTCGTTCTTGACGGACGACACGCCTTTCACGGCCCTGGCGGTGGCCACGGCGAGGTTCACGTTGTCCCGCGAGCTCACGAAGCCGGAGAGCTGGACCACGCCCTTGAACGTCTCGACGTTGATCTCGGCGGACTTGAGGCCGGGCTGCTCGAAGATCGCGCTCTTCACGCGGGCGGTGATGGCGGTGTCGTCGACGTACTGGCCGGTGCTTTCGTGGGTCGACGTGGAGGCGCAGCCGAAGAGGCCGGCGGTCGCGACGATCGCGAAGATGGGAATGAGGCGCTTCAGGTTGTTCATGGCAATACTCCTTGGTGAACCAGCGAGACTACGCGGGGCGCGCTCGCCGGTCTGTTCGATAGCGCACGTTGACGACCTGTGCGCCCCCGGCTTCAGCGCCGGGCGATCGCGATTCCGGCGATGAGTCCGGCCAAGGCCGCGACACCCGCCGCGATGCCGATGACCTGCCAGGCGTTCGCCTGGACGTAGTCGTCGGTGGCGCGCACGGCGTCGCCCGCCTGGCGTATCGACTGCTCGCGGATGCGCGCCACGCGCTCGCCGGCTGCGGCGAGGCTGTCCTGCATGCTTGCGCGCATCGATACCGCCTTGTCGCTACTCGCGGTTGCGATCGACTTGAGCAGCTGCTCCGTCTCCGTGACCACGCTGTTGAATTCGTCGAGGAGGCGCTCGCTCGCGACTTCGCCTTGGGCCTGTTTCATGTCGAATCTCCTGTGGGTATCGAGCCTCAGGCTATTCGAAGGCGCCGTCCGTGTCGGTGCGCCAGCGCACATCGCGCCTTCCAGCGTCGGCCCACGCCGCGAGAGGGGGCGAGGCGGACGTGGCTTGACCCCCGCATTGCGCGCCTTCATCCTTGGCGGCGGTTACAACAAATCGCCACACGAGTGAGAAAACGATGAAGCGCAGTT
>JBDTXQ010000224.1:0-5049 GCA_040006115.1 Usitatibacter sp. | reverse complement strand
GCGATGCGGCCGCTGAAGCCGCGAAAATCCTGGTTGGGGCGATTCACGAGCTGCACGGGCATGCGCAGCTGCGCGCCCTCGGGCTCACGCGGGATGTCGACCGTGTCGAGGAACGTCATCAGGTCTGGGCCCGCGTACCACGGCATGCGCGCGCTCGCCGAGAAAACGTTGTCGCCCTCCAGCGCCGAGAGCGGGATCGCCCGCACCTGCGCGAATCGGCATTCCGAGGTGGCCTCGCCGTAGGCCGCGACGATGCGCTCGAAAGACGCCTGGCCGTAGCCGACGAGATCCATCTTGTTCACCGCGAGCACCACGTGCCGGATGCCCATCATCGCCACGATCCGGCTGTGGCGAAGCGTCTGCGACAGGACGCCCTTGCGCGCATCGACGAGGATCACCGCGAGGCTCGCCGTCGAGGCGCCCGTCGCCATGTTGCGCGTGTACTGCTCATGTCCCGGCGTGTCGGCGACGATGAAGCGGCGCCGCGGCGAAGCGAAGAAGCGGTAGGCCACGTCGATGGTGATGCCCTGCTCGCGCTCGGCCTGCAGCCCGTCGAGGAGCAACGCGTAGTCGATTCGGCCGCCCTGGGTACCGTACTCGCGCGAGTCGGCCTCGAGGGCGCGCGCCTGGTCGTCGAAGATCGACTTCGATTCGTGCAGCAGGCGCCCGATGAGCGTGGACTTGCCGTCGTCGACGCTGCCGCACGTGATGAAGCGCAGCGTTTCCCCAGGCGCGGCCATCAGAAATATCCCTCGCGCTTCTTCTTCTCCATCGAGCCGGGCTGGTCGGTGTCGATGAGGCGCCCCTCGCGTTCCGAGCTGCGCGCGCCGAAGGTCTCGGCGATGACGGCCTCGACGGTGTCGGCATCGCTCTCGATCGCGGCGGACAAGGGGTAGCAGCCGAGCGTGCGGAAACGCACCTTGCGAAGCTGCGTTCGCTCGCCGGGCTCGAACGCGAAGCGCTCGTCGTCGACCATGATCCACTGGGATCCGCGCCGCACCACCGGGCGCTCGCATGCGAGATAGAGCGGGACGACGGAGATGGTCTCGTCGCGGATGTACTGCCAGACGTCGAGCTCGGTCCAGTTCGACAGCGGGAAGACGCGGATGGTCTCGCCCGCCCGGATATGCGTGTTGTAGAGGTTCCAGAGCTCTGGGCGCTGCGCCTTCGGATCCCAGCGATGCCCCGGCGCGCGGAACGAGAACACGCGCTCCTTGGCACGCGACTTTTCCTCGTCGCGGCGCGCGCCGCCGAAGATCACGTCGAAGCCGCGCGCGTCGAGCACCTGCTTCAGCGCTTCGGTCTTCATGACGTCGGTGTAATAGCTCGACCCGTGCGTGAACGGGCTCACCCCCGCGGCGAGCCCCTGGGCGTTGGTGTGCACGATGAGCTCCATGCCGGACTCTGCCGCCATCCGGCGGCGGTGCGCGTACATGTCCCGGAACTTCCAGGTGGTGTCGACGTGCAACAGCGGAAATGGCGGTGGCGCGGGATGGAACGCCTTCCTCGCGAGGTGCAGCATGACCGACGAATCCTTGCCGATCGAATACAGCATCACCGGCCGGCGCGCGTCCGCCGCCGCCTCGCGGATGATCTCGATCGAATCCGATTCAAGACTGCCGGCCACTGACCCCTCCGGGGAACTTGCCTCTTGGGCCGTCATTCTATCGGTACGGGTAAAATAAGGCCCATGAAAAAAGCACTGGTCACCGGCATCACCGGACAGGACGGCGCCTACCTCGCCGAATTCCTTATCGACAAGGGATACGAGGTCCACGGCGTGAAGCGCCGCACCTCGCTGTTCAATACCGACCGCATCGACCACCTCTACCAGGACCCGCATGAGAAGGGCCGGCGCCTGATCCTGCACCACGGGGACATGACCGACAGCTCGAGCCTCACGCGGATCATCCAGCAGGTGCTGCCCGTGGAGATCTACAACCTCGCCGCGCAGTCGCACGTGGCGGTGAGCTTCGAGGAGCCGGAGTACACCGCCAACTCCGACGCGCTCGGGGCGCTGCGGATCCTGGAAGCAATGCGCATCCTCGGCCTCGAGAAGAAGTGCCGCTTCTACCAGGCCTCGACCTCGGAGCTCTACGGGCTGGTGCAGGAAACCCCGCAGAAGGAGACGACGCCCTTCTATCCGAGGAGCCCCTACGCGGTCGCCAAGCTCTACGCCTACTGGATCACGGTCAACTACCGCGAGGCGTACGGGATGTACGCGTGCAACGGCATCCTCTTCAACCACGAAAGCCCGGTGCGCGGCGAGACCTTCGTCACGCGCAAGATCACACGCGCGCTCGCGCGCATCAAGCTCGGACTGCAGGAGACTCTCTTCCTCGGCAACCTCGACGCGAAGCGCGACTGGGGACACGCCAAGGATTACGTCGAGATGATGTGGCTCATGCTGCAGCAGAAAGAGCCCGAGGATTTCGTGATCGCCACCGGCGAGCAGTTCAGCGTGCGCCAGTTCGTCGAGGCCGCCGCGAAAGAGATCGGGCTCGCCGTCACTTGGAAGGGCGAAGGCGAGGCCGAGAAGGGGTATGACGCCAAGGGGCGCTGCGTGGTCGCCGTGGACCCGCGCTATTTCCGCCCCACCGAGGTCGAGACGCTGCTGGGCGACGCGTCCAAGGCGAAGAGGAAGCTCGCCTGGACCCCGAAGATCCGCTTCCCCGAGCTGGTCGCCGAGATGATGCGCGAGGACCTGAAGGCCGCCGAACGCGACGAGCTGGTGAAGAAGCACGGCTTCAACGCGTACGACTTCCACGAGTGAGCCGCAAGACCTACGTGGCCGGCCACCGCGGCATGGTGGGCTCGGCGATCGTTCGGGCGCTCGAAACCCGCGGCGCGGCGTCGATCGTGACGCGCACCCACGCCGAGCTCGACCTTACCTCTCAACAGGCAGTCCGCGACTTCTTCGCCGCCGAGCGCCCCGAGCGCGTTGTGCTCGCCGCTGCCAAGGTGGGCGGCATTCACGCGAACAACACCTACCCGGCCGAGTTCATCTACGAGAACCTGATGCTCGAGTCCAACGTGATCCACGAGGCGTGGCGCGCGGGCGTGCGCGAGCTCCTCTTCCTCGGCTCGAGCTGCATCTACCCGCGCCTCGCCGCGCAGCCCATGCGCGAGGATTCGCTCCTCACCGGCACGCTCGAGCCGACCAACGAGCCTTATGCCATCGCCAAGATCGCGGGCATCAAGCTGTGCGAGTCGTACAACCGCCAGTACGGCACCGACTACCGCAGCGTCATGCCCACCAACCTCTACGGGCCGGGCGACAACTACCACCGGGAAAACAGCCACGTGATCCCCGCGCTGATCCGCCGCTTCCACGAGGCGAAGGTGGCGAACGCGGAAACGGTCGTGATGTGGGGCACGGGCTCGGCGCGGCGCGAATTCCTCTATGTGGACGACATGGCGCAAGCCTCGGTGCACGTGATGCAGCTCGATCGCGCGACGTACGACGCCAACACGCAGCCGATGCTCTCGCACATCAACGTGGGCAGCGGCGAGGACCTCACCATCGCGAGCCTCGCGGAGCTGATCGCCCGCGTCGTGGGATTCACCGGGCGTATCGAGCACGACACCACCAAGCCGGACGGCGCCCCGCGGAAGCTGATGGACGTGGGGCGCCTGAACGCCCTCGGCTGGAAGGCGCGCACCGGCCTTGCCGAGGGCCTCGCCCTGGCGTATCGCGACTTCCTCGCCGGCGCGCGCCTCTGACGCCGTGGATTCGCCGCCGCTGGTCACCGTCGCGGTTCCGTCTTTCGACCAGGGACGCTTCCTCGAGGCGGCGCTCGAGTCGATCCTCGCGCAGGAGGTGCCGGTCGAGATCTTCGTCGCCGACGCGGGCTCGACCGACGGCACCGTCGAGGTGATCCGCCGGTTCGAGCCGCGCCTCGCGGGTTGGCGCAGCCACGCGGACTCGGGCCAGGCCGCGGCGATCAACGAGGGCGTCGCGCGCGGACGCGCTCCATTCGTGGCGTGGCTGAACAGCGACGATTGGCTGCTGCCCGGGGGCTTGCGGCGGCTGGTGGACGCGCTCGAGGCGAAGCCCGACGCGGCGATGGCCTACGGTCGCGTCTGGAACCACGTCGAGCACACCGGGGAGCGCCGGCGCAACCTCGAGGTCCGTCCCTTCAGCGAGCGCCTCATGGCGCAGTTCAACATCGTCTCGCAGCCCGCGACCCTCGTGCGGCGCACGGCATGGGACGCGGTCGGCGGCGTCGACGAGACGCTCCAGATGGCGATGGACTACGACCTCTGGTGGAAGCTCTTCAAGCGCTTCGGCGCGCCGGCCTTCGTGGATGCCGAGATCGCGGTGAACCGGCGCCACGACGAGTCCAAGACCAGCACGCAGAGGCGCCTGCATTATCGCGAGGCAATGGCGGTGGTGCGCAAGCACTACGGCCGCGTGCCACTCAAGTGGTGGCTCGCGCAACCGCTGATGGTCTGGTACCGCGGCATCATCGGCCGCTAGGCGTCACGCTGCCTCGAGCTCGGTCTTGTAAGCCGACTCCGGCGTGCCGTCCTTCCAGGGGAGGTCGACCTCGTAAGGGCGCAGCAGGCAATCGTCGGGCAGCGTGGCGATCGGCGTGAAGTCGCGGTGCGCGATGTACTCCGGCCTCTTGAACCGCCGGATGTGGTTCGAGCAAGCGCAGAGGCTCAAATAAACCGCGACGCGATTCCACGGAGAAAGATTCGACGTGGACGCATGCACCAAGCACCCGTGAAAGAGGATCATCGATCCGGGAGGCCCCTTCGGAGCGACGATGCCGCCATTGGCGACGAGCTGCGTGATCGTGTCGTGGTCGATGGTCCACAGCGGGTAGCTGGTCGTGCTGGTGTCGTGTCCCGCGGGAAGCGCGCCCTGCCGGTGGCTTCCGGGGATGAACATGAGCGGGCCGTTGAACTCGTTCACCTCGTCCAGGAAGATCGCGACGTTCATCGCGCGCGCCTCCGGCATGAGGTCGTCGTTCATCCACGTGCCGTAATCCTGGTGCCACTGCCACACGTCGCCGCTGAAGGCCGCCTTGCCGTTGATCTTGA
>JBDTXQ010000223.1:0-5052 GCA_040006115.1 Usitatibacter sp. | reverse complement strand
GCGCTTCACGGCGATGTTCATCTGCGCGGTGAAGTACTGGTAGGTGTTCTTGCCCAGGCCCTTGCCGTGGAACATCGCGGTGTCGGCGTTCTTCATCAAGGTCTGCGCATCGCGCCCGTCCTCGGGATAGAGCGCGATGCCGACCGAGCCGCTCACGTGCTGCTCGTTGCCGCCGAGGTTCAGCGGCTGGCGCAGCGCGTTCAGGACCTTCTGCGCAACGACGGAGGCGCTGCGCCCGTCGTCGAGGTTGTCGAGGAGGACGATGAACTCGTCGCCGCCCTGGCGGGCGATGGTGTCTTCGAGGCGCACGCATTCCGAGAGCCGCCGCGACACCTGCCTCAGCAGCTCGTCGCCCACGTCGTGGCCCAGCGTGTCGTTGATGTTCTTGAAGTTGTCGAGGTCGATGAACAGCACCGCCACCTTGCGCCCGGCGCGCTCGGCGCGCGCGATGGAGCGCGCCAGGCGGTCCTGCAGCAATCCCCGGTTCGGCAGCCCCGTGAGGTTGTCGTGGTACGCAAGATGCTGGATGCGCTGCTGGATCACCTTGCGGTCGGTGACGTCGCGCGAATTCCAGACGATGCCGCGAATGTGGGGGTTGGTGAGGCAGTTGGTGCCGAGCGACTCGAAGGTGCGCCAGCTGCCGTCGCGGTGGCGCAGGCGGAATTCCACCGGCTCGGTGAGGCGTTGCGTCTCGAGGATGCGCCGGAATGCCGCGCGCACGTGCTCCACATCGTCGCGGTGGACGAGGTCGAAGACGTTCTTGCCCGCGCTGTCCGCCGGGTCGAAGCCGAGGAGCGAGCGCAGCGCCCCGCTCTGGTACTGCATGGCGCCGTCAGCATCGATCACCGAGATGAGGTCGATCGTGCTCTCGGTGAGGATGCGAAAGCGCGCCTCGCTCGCCTCCAGGGCGCCCTCGGTCTGCTTGTAGCGCGTGACGTCGGTGACCACGCTGATCACGCCCGCCACGTCGCCGCTCTGGTCGACGAAGCTCACCTTGTTGAAGAGCATCTGGCGCGCGATGCCCTCCTCGTCGGGCACCATCGCCTCGTAGGTGGTCGACGAGGGCCTCTCGATGAGGGGCTTGTCGCGCTCCTGGTGCTCGCGCGCGATGGCCTCGTCGAAGATGTCGAAGCCGGTCTTGCCGAGCCAGTTGCCGCCGCGACCGAAGATCTCCCTCCACGCGCGGTTGTAGGCGAGGTAGCGCCCCTCGCGGTCCTTGAAGTACACCGGGTTCGGGATCGCGTCGAGGAGCGCGCGCGTGAAATGCAGGTGCGTCTCGAGCTCCGCCGTCGCGCGCCGCGCCTCGGTCACGTCGACGCAGGCCACCAGGAGCCCGGTCACGCGGTCGGCTTCATCGCGCAACGGCGCCGCCGCCCCGTGGATGTTGATTTGGCTGCCGTCGGCGCGCTGGCGCACGAGCTCGAGGTTATGCAGGACCTCGCCCGCGACCACGCGGCGGCGCAGCTCCTGCGCCTCGGCGCGCTTCGATTCCGGGATGAAGGGCGCCCGCCCGCCGATGGCCTGTTGCGCCGTGAAGCCGAAGGTGCGCTCGGCCGCCGGGTTCCAGAAGTTGACCACGCCTTCGATGTCGGCGGTGTAGATCGCGACCGGGGCGTTCTCGACGATTGCCGAGAGGAAGCCGTTGGTCTGGCGCAGCGTCCGGTCGTTCTCGCGCTGCTGGGTGAGGTCGGTGACGACGGACACGATGTAGCGCGGCTCGCCCGCGGCGTCGCGGATCAGGCTCGCATCGATGCGCACCCAGACCTCGACGCCGTCGCTCCTCAGGATCCGCGACTCGACGGCGGGGGGCGGCTCGGCGCCGCCTCGAATCCCGCGCAGGTAGTCCTCGTCGCGCGCGAACTCCGTCGAATTCACGAACGAGCGGAAGCTCTTGCCCTCGACTGCCGGGCGCGCGTATCCCATCATTTCGCACAACGCGCGGTTCGCGACGCGCAGCGTGCCGTCCGGACCCATGACGGCGAGGCCCACGGGCGCGCGGTCGAAGGCTTCGCGTATGAGGTCGAGGTCGATGCGACTGGGCTCCTTCGCGATCGCGCTCATGACTTCTCTAGCGTACCCCGGTTGCAGAGCCCGCAGCGGCTTCCCAGGCCGCGCGGCCGAGCGACGCGCCGAAGCGGGCGCCGAGCCGCTCCGAGAGCTGCTCGAACACGTTCTCCTTGGCGGAAAAGTCGACGACCTTCTCGGCCTTGATGACCTCGCGGGCGACGTAGTCGAGGCTGCCGAGCCCGTCGGCGAGGCCGAGCTCCACGCTCCTCTGGCCGGTCCACACGAGTCCCGAGAACATCTCGGGCGTTTCCTTCAGCCGGTTGCCGCGCCCTTGCCGCACGACGCCGATGAACTGCTGATGGATCTCGTCCAGCATCTTCTGGGCGTGCTCGCGGTCCGAAGGCTTCTCCGGCAGGAACGGATCGAGGAAATCCTTGTTGTCGCCCGCGTGGTAGGCGCGCCGCTCGATGCCGAGCTTGTCGAGCGCGCCCGCGAAGCCGAAGCTGCCGATGATGACGCCGATCGAACCCACCAGGCTCGCCTTGTCCACGTAGATCCTGTCCGCGGCGGCGGCGACGTAGTAGCCGCCCGAGGCGCACAGGTCCTGCACCACCACGTACAGCGGCGTCCCCGGATACTTCGCGCGCAGCCGCCGGATCTCGTCGTTGATGTAGCCCGACTGCACCGGGCTTCCGCCGGGGCTGTTGATGCGCAGCACCACGCCTTGCGTGTTCGAGTCCTTGAACGCGCGGTTCAGGCCCTTGATGATCCTTTCCGCGGAGGCCTTGCCCCCGGCGGCGATCACGCCTTCGAGCTCCACGAGGGCAGTGTGCCTGCCGACGCTCGTGCTCATGGAATCCTTGTCGGGGCGACCGATCCAGCCGAGCCACGCGGAGAGGATCAGGAACGCGAAGATGAACCAGAGCAGCTTGAAGAGCGCGCTCCACTGGCGCGTGCGGCGCTGTTCTTCGAGGGCCTTGAGCGCGACCTTTTCGAGAACCGTGCGCTCCCACTGGGGCGGGCCGGCATCGGTCATGGCTTCTGGTCCAGAATGAAAACGTGGCCCCCGTGCTCTCGGACTTGAAGCGGTTCGAGCGAGGCGCCGCGGCATGGCCCCGCGACGCAGTATCCGGTGCCGGGTTCGAAAATCGCACCGTGCGTCGAGCACACCAAGTATAGCCCACTCTCCTCGAAGAACTCACCCGGCTGCCAGTCGAGTTCCGTGCCCAAATGCGGGCAGCGATTCACGAAAGCGCACACCGCGCCGCCGTGGCGCACCGCGAAGCCCTTCTCCTCTCCCGGGTGCGATTCCACGGCGAAGCGCACGCCCCTTCCACCCTCGGCGAGCGCGGCCGAATCGCAGATCAGCCGTTCGTCGCGAGCCATCGATGCAACTCCGCAACGCTCGCGCAGCGCGCCTTCGCGGGGCGCGTCCCGAGGAGTGTCTCGTCGTGCGCGCCATACGACACGGCCACCGCATCGACGCCCGCGTTGGCGGCGAGCTCGAGGTCGTGCGTCGTGTCGCCCACCATGAGGGCGCGGCGGGGGTCGACGCCGGTGATGTCCATCAGCATGAGGAGCATGTCCGGGTGCGGCTTGGCGAAGCCCTCGTCGGCGCAGCGCGTCGCCTCGAACCAGCGGCGCAGGCCGGTCGCGTCGAGCACGCGGTCGAGTCCGCGGCGCGCCTTGCCGGTGGCCACCGCGAGGCGCATGCCCTTGCCGTGCAGGTCCGCGAGCATCTCGACCACGCCCTCGTAGAGCGGCATCTCGCCTTCGCGGGCGAGGAAGTGATGACGATAGCGCTCCGCGAGGCGCAGGCGCCCCGCTTCGTCGAGATCGGGCGCCACGTGGTTGCAGGAATCCGCCAGGTTCAGGCCGATCACATAGAGCGCGTCCCTCTCGCTGGGGACCGCGATGCCGACGTCGGCGCACGCGCTGCGCAGGCTCGAGGCGATCACCTTCGTCGAATCCATCAACGTGCCGTCCCAGTCGAATACCACGAGCTCGTAATTCATGCTGTTTCAGCGTCCATTGTCGGACGCCGATTTGATGCGAGCTCGAAATTTCTCGAGGTCCGCGGGCAGCGGCGAGACGAGGTCGACGGGCTGAGCGGTGAGCGGATGCGCGAAGGAAAGCTTCGCCGCGTGCAGGAACATGCGCTTCAACCCCTCCTTGCGCAGTTTCCGGTTCAGCTCGAAGTCCCCGTACTTTTCGTCGCCCAGCACCGGATGGCCGAGGTGCGCGAGGTGCACGCGAATCTGGTGCGTGCGCCCGGTGAGCAGCTCGGCCTCGAGGAGGCTCATGTCGGTGCCGCGCTCCACCAACCGGAAGATGGTCTCGGCCTCCTGCCCTTCGTCGGAGACGGAAACGCGCTTCTCGCCCGCCGCGTTCACGTGCTTCTCGAGCGCGAGCTTAACGCGCTGCTTCTCGTTGCGGAAGCGCCCCGCCACGCCGGCGAGGTAGCGCTTGTCCATGTCGTGCCCGCGCATCATCTCGTGGAGCACGACGAGGGCGCTCCTCTTCTTGGCGAGCAGGAGCACGCCGGACGTGTCGCGGTCCAGGCGATGCACCAGCTCGAGGAAGCGCGCCTCGGGCCGGATCGAGCGAAGCGACTCGATCACGCCGTGGGCTACGCCGCTGCCGCCATGCACCGCGAGCCCGGCGGGCTTGTCGATCGCGAGCAGCGCCTCGTCCTCGAAGAGGATCGGCATCTTGAAGTGGGGCGCCGGCTCGGGCTCGTCGCGCCCGGCTACGCGCACTGGCGGGATGCGGATGCGGTCTCCCGCGGCCACCTTCTGGGAAGCTTCGGCGCGCTTCATGTTGATGCGCACCTCGCCGCTCCTGATGATCCGGTAGATCCGGCTCTTCGGGACGCCCTTCAGCCGCGCGAGGAGATAGTTGTCGATGCGCTGGCCGGCTTCTTCCTCGCCCACCTCGACATAGCGCACTGCGGGGGCGGCGGAATTCACTGCTTTGCCATCGGTCGGCATGCCGCGTATACTTATCTGGTTGATTTCTATGAAGTCGACACGTCACAAGATGACG
>JBDTXQ010000222.1:0-5054 GCA_040006115.1 Usitatibacter sp. | reverse complement strand
GCACCTCACCGGCATCGCGACTCTTTCCGAGTACCGGCGCGGCGCGGACATCGTCGAACCGGAGTACGCCGACCTCGCGGATGTGCGCGGCCAGCTCCAGGCGCGGCGTGCGCTGGAGATCGCCGCCGCGGGCGGACACTCGCTTCTTTTCTCGGGCCCGCCCGGGACCGGCAAGACGATGCTCGCCACACGCATCGCCGGAATCCTTCCGGCGATGACCGAGGAGGAAGCGCTCGAGGCGGCCGCGGTGCAGAGCCTCGCCAGCGGCTTCTTCCGCCCGGAGCGCTTCGGCGTGCGCACCTTCCGCTCGCCGCACCATAGCGCTTCGGCCGCGGCGTTGGTGGGCGGAAGCTCGCCGCCGCGCCCCGGCGAGATCTCGCTCGCGCATCACGGCGTGCTCTTCCTCGACGAGCTCCCGGAATTCAGCCGCCACGTGCTCGAGGTGCTGCGCGAGCCGCTGGAGTCGGGGCGCATCACCATCTCGCGCGCCGCGCGCCAGGCGGATTTCCCGGCGTGCTTCCAGCTCGTCGCCGCAATGAACCCGTGCGCCTGCGGCTTCCTGGGTCACCACAGCGGGCGCTGCCGCTGCACGCCCGATCAGGTGCTGCGCTATCTCAGCCGCATCTCCGGCCCGGTCCTTGATCGGATCGATCTACACGTCGACACGCCAGCGCTCGCCGCTGACGTTCTCGGCGCGGCTGCGCAGGGCGAATCGTCAAAGGCGGTTCGCGAAAGAGTCGTGCGCGCACGCGAAATCCAGTTGCGCCGCCAACGCACACCCAACGCACAGCTTTCAGGGCGAGGGATCGAGGAGCACGCGCGCGCCGATCCGGAAGGGTCGCTGCTTCTTCGCGACGCCACTGCGCGGCTTGGGCTATCCGCGCGCGGATACCATCGCGTGCTCAAGTTGGCGCGCACGCTCGCCGATCTGGAGCAGTCTCTCGGCGTGCGAGCAAACCATATCGGCGAAGCGTTGCACTATAGAGCGCGGCGTGGACAATAGCCACGCCGATCCAATCGGCAGCGCATCGCTTGTGCGTGGGGGATTGCGAGAACGTCACCCTCGTATACTCTGGAGAGTGCTTGCGATCGAAGCAATCATGTTTGTCGCGGAAGGCTGGGCGGGGCTGGGCTCGCGGCCCACTCGACCTCGCTCATGGCGGATGACCTCGACATGCTGGGAGACGCGAGGTGATACCCGATGCTAAAAAAAGTCCTGATACTTTTTCCCAAGGACTGGGATCGGCAACGCTTCTCGACACTGGAGCTGCGCGAGCACTATCAATTCTTTTTCGAAGGATTCGACCTCTTCACCTTTCCGCAAAATGCCCGGCTGATCACGTTCGATCTGTACCGATACGTGGATCGCCTGACCAACAAGTACCGGCGTGTCGGTTTGGACGGAGTGCTCAGCAACAACGAGCAGTTCGGGGCATTGACGGCGGCCTTGCTCGCCGAGCGCCTCGGCTTGCCGGGCCTGAAGCCCCGGACGGTGCTCATTGCGCAGCACAAGTTCTACGCGCGGGAGAATCTCGGAGTCGTCCTGCCGGAGCTCAATCCGGAATACTGCGTGATCCCCTACACCGTCAAGTCGGAACGCGAGATCGCGTTGCGATTTCCATTCTTCGTGAAGCCGGTGAAAGCCACCTATTCCGTCCTTGCGCGGCGCGTCGATAGCTTCGGCGAACTGCGCGAGCATCTCAGTTTCGGCCCGCTGGAAACCTTCATCATCAAGCGGCTCACCAAGCCATTCAACGATGTGCTGGGGGCCACCCCGGGATTCCCCATTTCGGCCGATCACCTGATCGCCGAATCACTGCTCAGCGGTACGCAGGTGAGCGTCGAGGGCATTGTGCTCGACGGCAAGGTCCGGGTGCTGGGACTCGTGGATGCCATCATGTATCCCGGCACCCAGGCGTTCCTGCGCTGGGACTATCCGAGCCGTCTGCCGCCAGCGTCGCGTGAAAGGGTCATCGCCGCCTCCAGGCGCGTAGTCGAAACGCTGCAATACAACCATGGATTCTTCAATCTGGAATTCGTGGTTGACGCTGAAACCGGCGACATCAAACTCATCGAGATCAATCCGCGCATGGCCGCGCAGTTCTCGGACCTGTTCGACAAGGTGCATGCGTTGAACCTGCATCGCATCGCGCTCGACCTGAGTTGCGGCGCGACACCCGACCTCGAGCCCAGGCAAGGCCGCAATCGGGTGGCCGCGAGCTTCGTGTTCCGAAAATTCGATGGAACTGGCCTGCACAGGCCACCCACTCGCGGCAAGCTCGAATGGCTCGCTCGATTCGATCCCGACGCGCACCTGATGCTCTACCTCAAAACGGGCCGGTCGCTGGCGCGCGAGATGAAGTGGCTCGGCAGTCACCGCTACGCGGTATTGAACATGGGCGCCGAGTCGGAGGCGGCGCTGAGGGAAAAGCACCGGCGCATCAAGCAGGAGCTCGATTTCGAGACCGGATGCGACGAATTGCCTGAAGCCGCCAGCGCCCCCCATGACGCACTCTGATGCGCTGCCCTGCCTTGCGCTGGGGCATGTGAGGCGAGAGCGAGGATAGGCAGGCCAGGCCGCCGGCGGGGCGAGTGTACACTTGTGCCCTGTAAAAATACCCAGGAGGATCCATGATCAAAGTCGAGCGCATATCGATCGTCGGCGCCATGGCGTTGATCGCCGGCCTTGTGGCCTCGTCCGCCGCGCCGGCGCAAAACCGGCAATTCACCTTCGCCTACGACCAGCCGCGCGCAAGCGCCTACGGCTTCGGCGCCGATTTCTTCGGCAAGCGGCTCGCCGAGCTCAGCAAGGGGACGCTGACCACCAACCAGTACGCGGGCGCCCAGCTCGGCAGCGAGGCACAGACCCTGCAGAAGGTGCAGACCGGTGACATCGACTTCGTGCTCGTGTCGACCGCCAATTCCTCCACCATCCAGCCGGAATCGGGAGTGTTCTCGCTGCATTTCATCTTCCGCTCGCCCGAGCACGCGGTGAAGGTGCTGACCGATCCGGCGATCATCGCGGCGATGCGCGAGATGTACGCAGCCAAGGTGAAGGGCGCG
This sequence comes from Usitatibacter sp., assembly GCA_040006115.1. Lineage (GTDB taxonomy): Bacteria > Pseudomonadota > Gammaproteobacteria > Burkholderiales > Usitatibacteraceae > Usitatibacter. Next base: position 1,991 of record JBDTXQ010000222.1, on the reverse strand, counting down.
CACATGCTCACGCTCGGCAGCCAGGGCCTGCGCAACCTGTACTGCAAGAAGGAGATCCGCAAGCTTGCGGACATCAGGAACGTGAAGGTGCGCGTGCAGGCCACCGTCACGGAAGACGCCCTTTTCCCGGCGTACGGGGCGCAGATCGTGCACATGCCCTTCGGCGAGGTCTACACCTCGCTGCAGACGGGCGTCGTGGAATGCGCCGAGAACGGCTACACGGTCTACATGCTCAACAAGCACTACGAGGTCGCGCCGGTCATGTCGGTCACCGAGCACGAGGCGAACAACTCCGTGCTTTTCGTGAGCGACAAGCTCTGGTCCAGCCTCACCGCCGAGCAGAAGGGCTGGATGCAGACGGCGGCCGAGGACATGAACAAGGTGCAGCCGGCCAAGGCCTTCGAGATGGAGCGCGAGTCGCGCGCCAAGCTCGAGAAGATCGGCGTCAAGATCGTCACCGACGTGGACAAGTCGGGATTCGAGTCGGTGAGTAAGCCCATCCAGGACAAGCTCGCCAGGGACCTCGGGCCGAACGCCGTGAAGATCCTGGAGCTCGTCCGCAACGTCAAGTAATGCCGGGGAAGGCCATCGCCTCCCTGGTTCTGCAGTCGCAGCGCCACCTCAAGTGGCCCGTGCTCGACGTCGTGGAGCGCGCTTTGATGGTCCTGTGCGGGGTCGCGATCACGGGCTTCACCGTGGCCGTGGTGTGCGACATCGTCACGCGCGTGCTCGGCCACCCGTGGCTCTGGCTGCAGGAAGTGACCATGACGTTCTTCATCTACGGCGTCTTCATAGGCACCGCCGCCGCGACGCGCCGTAACGACCACCTCTACCTCGCGGTCCTCGCCGAATCGCTGGCGGGCAGGAAGCGCCTCGCGTTCGAGGTATTCAACCGCCTCGTGGTGCTCGCCGTGGCGGTCTGCATGATCCATTACGGCTTCCTGAATTTCCTCGACGGCTTCGCGAGCCTGCGCATGCCGTCGATGACGCCGCTCGCGAGCCTCTATGCCGCGATCCCGCTGTGCGGGGTGCTCGTCGCGCTCTTCACCGTTGAGCAGCTGGTGAACGGGTGCAAGAACGGATTCGCCGAGCCCGCATGACCGCGAACGGCGTCCTCATCTTCGTGATGGCGTTTCTCTTCCTGTTCCTCGGCTACATGGGCGTGCCGGTCGCCTTCGCGCTGTTCGCCGGGGTCCTGGTCGTGACCGCGTTCACCCCGGTGGGCCTGCCCTCGATCATGACCCAGCTCTTCAACGGCATCGACGTGGAAGCCCTCCTCGCCGTGCCGTTCTTCCTCCTCGTGGGCGAGCTGATGACCTCGGCGAACGTGACCGCCCGCATGATCACGCTCTCGCAGACCATGATCGGGCATTTGCGCGGCGGGCTGGCACAGGTGGTGACAGTCTTCAGCATGTTCTTCGCCGGCATTTCCGGCTCGTCGGCCGCCGACGTCGCGGTGTTGTCGCGCACGCTGGGCCCGGACATGAAGCGCGAGGGCTACAGCCCGGCGTTCATCGCCGCCCTGATCGCGTCGGCCTCGACGATGGCGAACCTGATCCCGCCCAGCATCATGGCGGTGGTCTACGGTGCGACCGGGAGCGTGTCGATCGGCGGACTCTTTCTTGGCGGCGTGGTGCCGGGATTGCTCGTCGGCATCGGGCTCATGATCTACAGCCACTTCTTCGGCCCCGTGGGGGTGCGGCGCCCGCGCTCCTCGATGAGGGAGTTCTCGCGCGCGGCGCGCGGCGCCTCGGTGCCGCTGGTGATCCCCCTCATCGTCATGGGCGGCATCCTCTCGGGCTTCTTCACGCCCACCGAAGCCGGCGTCGTGGCCGTGGTCTACATCCTCGTGGTCGCGATCCCGCTCCTTAACCGCGGCTACCTGCGCCGGCTGCCTCACGACATGGCCATGACCGGATTGCTCTACTCGATACCCCTCATCACCATCGCCGCGGCTTCGGCCTTCGGCTGGATGCTCGCCTACCTGCGCG
>JBDTXQ010000221.1:0-5065 GCA_040006115.1 Usitatibacter sp. | reverse complement strand
GGCCAGGCCGAGGGCGAGAAGATCAAGGCCGACGCCGACCGCCAGCGCCAGGTGATCGTGGCCGAAGCCTATCGCGACGCGCAGAAGACCAAGGGCGAGGGCGACGCGCTCGCGGCGCACACCTACGCCGAGGCGTTCCAGCGCAATCCCGAGTTCTTCAGCTTCTACCGCAGCATGGAGGCGTACCGCAGCAGCCTGAGGAGCAAGGGCGACGTGATGGTGCTCGACCCCTCCTCGGACTTCTTCAAGTACCTCAAGAATCCGGGGCGGGGCAAAACCTCCGCGCCGTGAGCGACATCGTCTTCGCCGCGCTCGCGCTCATGCTGGTCATCGAAGGAATCCTGCCTTTCACCTCGCCCAGGCTCTGGCGCGAAACGTTCGCGAAGCTGATCGCCATGAGCGACGGCCAGATCCGCTTCGCGGGCCTCTCGTCGATGATGATCGGCCTCGTGATTCTCTACGTGGCCACCTGACCATGCGCCGTTGGCTGCTTCCTGAGCACATCGAAGACGTGCTCCCCGCCGAGGCGCGCGCCATCGAGCGCCTGCGCCGCGCGATCCTCGACCTCTTCGAGTCGCACGGCTACGAGCTGGTGGCGCCGCCGCTCCTCGAGTACGTGGAATCGCTGCTGTCGGGGACGGGCCGCGACCTCGACCTCGTCACGTTCAAGCTGGTGGACCAGCTCTCGGGTCGCATGATGGGCGTGCGCGCGGACCATACGCCGCAAGTCGCGCGCATCGATTCGCACCTCCTCAATCGCCAGGGCGTCGCGCGGCTCTGCTATTGCGCAAGCGTCCTGCACACCGTGCCGGCCGGGATGACCAAGATGCGCGAGCCGATCCAGATCGGCGCCGAGCTCTACGGGCACGCGGGGCTCGAGGCCGACCTCGAGATCGTCGGGCTGATGATCGCCGCGCTGAAGGCGGCGGGCATCGCGCGCGTGCACCTGGACATCGGCAACCCCACCATCTATCGAGCGCTGGTCGAGAAGTCGGGCCTGAACGCCGAGGATTCCGAGGCGCTCTTCCACGCGGTGCAGCAGAAGGACGCTCCGACCGCGGGCGCGCTGGGCGGGGCGACGCTCGCCGCGCTCACTTCCCTGAGCGGCGGACGCGACGTGATCGCCAAGGCGAGGAAGCTGCTGCCGAGCCTGCCCGCGGTGGGCGTGGCGTTGAACGCCCTCGAACGCCTCGCGGCGCAATGCGAGGCGCCGGGCGTGGACATCTCCGTGGACCTCGCCGAGTTGGGCGGCTTCAACTACGAAAGCGGCCTCGTGTTCGCGGCCTTCACGCCGGGAAGCCCCGACGCCATCGCGCGCGGCGGGCGCTACGACGAGGTGGGTGCGAGCTTCGGGCGCGCGCGCCCCGCCACCGGATTCACCATGGACCTGCGCAGCGTCGCGGCGCTGGCTCCGAAAGGCGAGCCGCGACGGGCGATCCTCGCGCCGGCGGGCGAGGACGGGGATCTGAGGCTCGAGATCGACAAGCTGCGCGCCGAAGGCAACATCGTCGTCGTGGAAATGCCCGGCCATGAGAAGCACCGCGAGGAGCTGGGTTGCGAGCGCAGGCTCGAGAAGAAGGATGGAAAATGGCGCGTAACGTAGTCGTCATCGGCACCCAGTGGGGCGACGAGGGCAAGGGCAAGATCGTCGACTGGCTTACCGACCACGTCGCGGGCGTGGTGCGATTCCAGGGCGGCCACAACGCCGGCCACACGCTGGTGATCGAGGGCCGCAAGACCATCCTTCGGCTGATCCCCTCGGGAATCCTGCATCCGCAGGTGAAGTGCTTCATCGGCAACGGCGTGGTGGTCTCCCCGGAAGCGCTGATGACCGAGATCGGCGAGCTCGAGCGCGCCGGCATCGACGTCACGAAGCAGCTGCGCATCTCGGAGGCGTGCCCGCTCATCCTTCCGCACCACGTCGCCATCGACCAGGCGCGCGAGCGCTCCAAGGGCGAGGCGAAGATCGGCACCACCGGGCGCGGCATCGGCCCGGCCTACGAGGACAAGGTCGCGCGGCGCGCGATCCGCGTGCAGGATCTCTACGCGCGCGAGCGCTTCGCGGCGAAGCTGGGCGAGGTGCTCGATTACCACAACTTCGTGCTGAAGAACTACTTCCACGCCGACACCGTCGACTTCCAGAAGACGCTCGACGAAACGCTCGCCCTCGCGCCAAAATTGAAGCCCATGGTGGCCGACGTCTCCGCCGAGGTGAACGCGTTGATCCGCGACGGGAAGAGCATCCTCTTCGAAGGCGCGCAGGCGGCGCTGCTCGACGTGGACCATGGCACTTATCCGTACGTCACCTCCTCCAACTGCGTGGCGGGGCAGGCGTCGGCGGGCGCGGGCGTGGGGCCGGGGCAGCTGCACTACGTGCTCGGCGTGGCCAAGGCGTACGCCACGCGCGTGGGCGCGGGCCCCTTTCCGACGGAGCTCGACGACGAGGTGGGCGAGCACCTGCGCGTGCGCGGCAACGAGTACGGCTCGGTCACCGGGCGCCCACGGCGCTGCGGCTGGTTCGACGCCTCGGCGTTGAAGCGCGCGGTGCAGATCAACGGCTTGAGCGGCATCTGCATCACCAAGCTCGACGTGCTCGACGGGCTCGACATCGTGCGTGTCGCGGTCGGCTACATGGTGGGCGGCGAGCGCCGCGACATCCTTCCGGTGGGCGCCGAATCGCTCGCCATCTGCGAGCCGATCTACGAGGAGCATCCCGGCTGGAAGGAGAGCACCCTCGGCATCAAGTCCTTCGACAGGCTGCCGAAGAACGCCCAGGCCTACCTGAAGCGCCTCGAGCAGCTCGTCGACGCTCCCATCGCGATCATCTCCACCGGCCCCGACCGCGAAGAGACGATCGTCCTCAACCACCCCTTCGAATAAATGGTGTCAGGTACGACTTTTTAAGTCGTACCTGACACGACTTATTTGTTGAGGTTGTGGTCGAGCCGCAGGGTGGGGACTGCGGGGCCGGCGGCCGGCGCCGAGCCCCCCGGCGCGTGCTGCCACGCGAATGCGACAGCGGCCACGACGCCGATAGCCAGGACAGTGCCGACCAGACGGTGGGTGATGCGCTGCTTCATCCGAACCACCCACAGGCCGCGCACGCCGCGCGCGGCGAGGCCGGCCGCGGCACGGGCCTCAGCGGATGAGGTCTCGAGCAGGTGGACTTCGTGTTCGATCCGAGCGCGCTCTTGGGCGGCGGCCAGCGCGCGCTGCGAGGCGGCCGCGCGCGCGTGCGCCTGCTCCTGGACGCGCGCCTCGATTTCCGCACGCAATCTCGCCTGGACGATGGCTTGCTCCTCGGCCCCGGCGCGCGCAAGCTCCGCGGCGGTGGCGAGCTCCTCGGCGTCGTGTCGCGCCTGGGCCGCCTCGGTGGCGCGGCGCTCGGCCTCGGTGCGGCGATGGGCCTCGTCGGCGGCAGTGCTTTCCGCCGCGGCTCGGGATCGCGCCGCGGCTTCCGCCTCCTCGTCGATTTTGATGCGCGCATGCGCCGCCTCGCGCAAGCGCCGGTCGCCCTCGGCGCGCGCAATCGCGACGGTCTCCGCGTGCAGCTCGCGCTGCGCGCGCGCGCCGAGCACAAGGGCGTTCTCGCGTTCGCGAGCCTCGAGCTCCGCGTCCGCGCGCTGAGCGGCCTCGGAGGCGCGACGTTCGTCGTCGGCGCGTCGCTCGGAGGCCTCGATCGCGGCACGATCCGCTTGCGCTCGTGCGCGGGCACCTTCCACAGCCTGCTCCTGTGCGCCCGCCAGCGCCTGGGCCACCTGCGCCGCTTGGAGCTCGAGCGCCGCGCGCTCTTCGGCCTGCGCGCGGGCGGCGTGTTGCGCCTTGGCCCGGGCGCGTTGAACGCCCGTCGCCTCTTCGTCGGCAGCGGCGCGAGCGCGCGCGGCCTCGGCGAGTTGCCGTTCCGATTCGGCGTGCTCGACCGACGCTGCGTGGGCGCGGCACTCGCGCTCCGCTCGTGCGTTCGCTTGCTCGAGCACCGCTTGTTCCGCTTTGGCACGTGCCCGGAGCGCGGACGCCGCGTCTTCCTCCGCCGCCGCGCGCGCCTGGGCGGCCTCGGCCGCCCGCTTTTCCTCCGCGACGCGGCGATCGACCTCTTCGAGCGCCGCACGTTCCGCGTCGGCACGGGCACGGGCGGCCAGCGCCGCCTCTTCCTCGGCGCGAGCGGCCTCGCGGGCCGCGTCGGCGAGGCGGCGCTCGGACTCGACGCGCGCAAGCGCAGCCGCATGCGCCGCGCGGTCAATCTCCGCGCGGGCGCGCGCGGCGCTCTCGCCTTCGTGGGCCGCCGCTTCGCGTTCCGCGGCAACGGCCTCCGCGGCGGCATCGCGGTCCGCCACTTCACGCGCCACGCGCGCGCGCGCCTCATCGATCGCGGCCTTGTCGACGTCGGCGCCGTCGGTGCGCGGCGCCGATTCGTTTCGGCCGTTCGCTGCGCGCGCATGCACGCGCTCAGCCTCGGCGCGTCGCAGTGCCTGTGCGAGGAGCCCGCCGCGCGCGGGCGCGCCATCGTTGCGCGCGCGCGCGGCTCCCTTCAGGCGATCGAATAGCTTGCTCAACGCCGGGTCCCTCGGGATGGTGTCAGGGACGATTCCCCAGGCGCAGCTCGTAGTCGAGCCTGAGGGAAGGCGTGCCGGCGACGGAGGCGGGCGGGGCTTGCGCGGTCCAAAGCGAGGCGTAGGCGATGCCGGCGACGGCGACGGCAATCGCCCCATAGCGCAGCGCCGTCGCGGCGCGCCGGCCCACGCCGGCGGCCCAGAGAGCGCGCAGCTTTGAGCGCAGCTCCGCGAGCTCCACGGCGCTGCGTCGATGGGCGTCGGCGAGGCTGCGCCTTTCGGCTTGCGAGCGCACGCGCGCTTCTGCCGCGCCAAGCGCGGCGCGCGCCGCCTCGATCTTGCCGCGCTCAGCTTCGAGCGCGAGCGCCTCGGCGCGTGCGCGCTCCCCGGCAAGCGTGATCGCACACTGGTCGGCTTGGGCGCGAACGCGCTCCACGGATTCTGCGCGCGCTTCGGCCTCGGCGCGCGCGCGGGCCGTCGCGATCGCGCCCTTCTCTTCCTGCTCGCGCGCCTTT
>JBDTXQ010000220.1:0-5071 GCA_040006115.1 Usitatibacter sp. | reverse complement strand
CGTCGCGGTGCACGATGTCCTGCTGGTGCGCGAACCAGAGCCCGTCGGCCACCTGCGTGATGATGTCCACGACCGCGTCGGGTGGCGGGATGTGCCCCGCGGCGATCATGTCCTTCAGCTCCTGGCCCTCGAGGAACTCCATCGCCATGTATGCCACCGCGTCGGTCTTGCCGACGTCGTAGATGGTGACGATATTGGGGTGGTTCAGGCGCCCGGCGGCCTTGATCTCCTGCTGGAAGCGCGCCTCGTATTCCTCGAGCTCCTGGCGCGAGAGGTTGAGGTTGATCGTCTTGATCGCGACGGTGCGGTCGATGATCGGGTCGACGGCCTTGTAGACGACGCCCATCGCCCCCTGGCCGATCTCCGAAACGATCTTGTAGCGTCCGAGCGTCGCGATCATTTATTTCGGCTAGTTTTTCCTGGGCACGCCCGCGGTGGGCGGCGCCGCGGCCTTCTCGCGCGCGGACTTCCCCTTGGCCTCCTGGGCGGCGAGGTCCTTCTTCGCCTGCGCCTTGGCGCGGGCGAAGGTCTGCGTCCACGACGGGTGGCCGGCCTCGGCGGGCGTGAGGTCGAACGCGGGATCGACCGCGAAGATCTTGACGAACTCGGCGCGGCACGGCGCGAACTTGCTCTGCAGGCAGAGCGTGAAGGCCACGTGCTTCATCGCGCGCACCTGGTCCTCCTTGGCCTTGAGGCCTTCCCTGAGCGCGGCTTCGAGCAGCGTGTTCGCCGCGGCATAGTCGCCGGAGTCGTACTTCACGATGCCGTCGGCGAGTATCTGCTCGGCCCTGGCGAGCGGGATGAAGGGCTTGCCCTGCTGCGCCTCGCGCTCGGCGATGAGCTGCGTGCGCACGTTGCGGTAGATCGGCCCCCAGATGGGGTGGCCGTCCTCGGCGCTGGTGAGCGAGAAGTCGGAGTAGATCTCGAAGGCCTTGCGGAACTCGTCGCGGCACTGGAGCTCGCGTTGCGACACGCAGTGAGTGAACGCGAGGTACTTGCGCGCGCGCGCCTGCTCGGCCTTGGAAAGCATGCCGTGCTCGAGCGACCCGGAGAGGCTCTTCACGGCGTTGTCGTATTCGCCCACCTCATACTGCTTCACGCCGGCTGCAAGCTGCTCCGTGGCGCGCCCGCGCAGCACCGACTCGGTGATCTGGGGGGAGGCGGGGGCGGGCTTCTGGTCGAGGGTGGGCAGCTGCTGGCACGCCGCGGCGGTGAGCGCCGTGGCGGCGAGGATGAGGCGGTGCGCAAGGGTTCTTGTCATGGGCTTCATTGGAATTTATGCCTCACGGTGAGCTCGTCGCGTGCCTTGAGGTCGAGGTTCTCGAGGTGAACAGGGAAGGTCGTGTTGCGCACCTCGATCTTGTACTTACCGGGATCGAGCTTCAACGACTTCATCGGCGGCGTCACGCCGCGCGCCTTCCCATTCACGAATACCTCGCCCCACGGCGTGATCGCGAACACCAGCGTCGCGGGCGGCACTCCGGGCTTCGATCCATCGCCCTTTGTTTCTCCCCTGCTTGCGGCTTCGGCAGCCGCCTTGTCCCTGACGGCTTTCTCGCCTTCCTTCTTCACGTCGCGCGCGGCCGCCGAGTCGACGGGAGGCGCCGGGGCCGGAATCGCCGCGGCGGGCGGGGCCCGCTCGAGGACCTTGGTATCCGGCTTGGGGATCTCGACGGGCTTGGGCGGCTCGGTCTGGGGCGGCGGGGCGGCGGGGCGTGCGGCAACCACAGGTGGCGGCGCTGACGCGACCACCGGCTCGGCGGGGGGCCTCTTGGTCGCGACCAGGATGCCGAGGATCAGTACCAGGCCCGCGAGGCCGCCCGCGACCATGGTGAGCTTCTTCTTGTCCTGCACGAAGGCGGGCATGCTGAGCGTGACGGTGCCCGTGCCCATCGTCGACGAGGCCTTGCGCTGGTTGGGCGTGGTCGACGAGGCGCGGTCCTTCATGCCGTCCTTCGCCTTCTGCAGCGCGCCCTCGTTGTGGCCGACCACGTAGATCTCGTGCTCGCGCACGTGCTTGTCGGTGCGCGATCCCTCGTAATGGAAGAGCTTCGCGTACTCGCTCGCGAGGTTCGACACGACGTCGTAGTAGGAGCGCGACACGACGATCTGGCCGGGGCGCGCGAAGCTCATGATGCGCTGCGCCACGTTGATGCCGTCGCCGATGATGTTGGGATGCCCGTTGATGTCCTTCACGAGCTTCACCGGGCCCAGGTTGATGCCCATGCGCACCGAATCTTCGCCGGTAGCTTCGACGATCGTCGAGGTCATGCCCTCGGAGATCATCTTCTCGCGCAGGGACAGCGTCACGAAGAGCGCGTCCTCGGGATCGCCGAGGAAACTGATGGCCACGCCGTCGCCCGTGTCGAGGATGATGCGGTCGTTGACCGGGATGTCCTTGATCGCCTCCGACAGGTTTGTCGTGAGGCTCGTCTTCAGGCGGATCTGCTCGGTGACGGGCTTCTTGGAATACCCCACCAGGTCGATGAAGACGACGCTGCAGATGAAGGTTCGGTTAGCCTGATCGAGCATATGGGCGGCCGTCGGCCAGGTTTTGATTTAGTTGTGGTAATGCAGTGACTTACAAGACGAATTTCGGGCAATTGCTAGTCTAACCGATTCCTTGCTCGGGCACCTGTGTCTTGCGTCACATCTCCAGCGTCTTACCGTTATGCGCGGCCCCATCGGGGCCCAGCAGGAACAAGAGCGCCCGCGCCGCCGCCTGCGCGGTGCGCAGTTTCGAGCGATCCTCGCCCGGATGGCTCTGCGCGCGCTGCGGCGAGGCGATCGGTCCGGGGATGAACACGTTCATGCGGGGCCGCCCCCGGTGAGCGACCTCTTCGCCCCACACCGCCGCCAAGGTCGACAATCCCGCCTTCGATACCGCGAACCCGCCCCAGTAAGCGAGCGGGTGGGCGCCGTGGGTCTCACCGGTAAAAACGACAGACGAGTCGGACGGCGCCGAAAGAAGTGGAAGGCACGCCCGTGTGAGCGCAAATGGGGCCGCCAAGTTCACTTTGAGGAGGCTCATCCACTGCTCGAAGGTCTGGTTGGCGAGCGGGCCGAGGGGCACGAAATGGCTCGCGCAGTGGGCGATCCCGTCCAGCCGCTTGAGGTCCTTGCGCAGGAGCTGGTTTAGCGCGTCGTACTCGGGCGTGGCGGCGGCGGCAAGGTCCAGCGGGATGAGCGCGGGCTCCGGCCCTCCGGCGGCGGTGATGGCGTCGTAGGTCGCCTCGAGTTTCCCGAGCGTGCGGCCGAGGAGCGCCACGGTCGCGCCGTGGGCCGCCGCATCGAGCGCCACCGCTCGCCCCAGGCCCTGGCCCGCGCCGGTCACGAGGATGGCGCGGCCCTGGAGCAGGTCGCCGGGGGGATCGTAATTCTCGGGGAAGATATTCATTGGCTTGCCAGGTACTGGAGGATGGCAGTGGCGGCCGCCTGGCCGCTTGCGGCGGCGCTCTCGAGCGTCGCGGGGTAGGGGCTCTCGGTGTAATCGCCGGCGAGCACGAAGCCCGGCGCGAACGTGTTGTTCGGGGGGCGGAAGACGCCCGGCGTGCACGCGAAGGTGGCGCGCTTCTCCACGATCACCTTGGTCCAGATCGGCGCCGGCAGGCCCGGGGCGACCGCGGCGATCTCGCGATGCACGCGCGTGCCGAGGACGTCGTTGTCGAGGTCGAGGTGCGGGCCCGACGCGCTGATCACCGCGGCGAGGAGCCCGCGCGAGCCCGACAGGGCCTCGCGATCGAACACCCATTGAACGTGGCCGCCGGTCAGCCCGATCATCGGGAAGGGGAGCTTCACCTGCGTCTCGTATTGCAGGTACACCGTCGCGATCGGCTGGTGCGCCATGTCGGCCAGGCGAAGGCGCAGCGGATCGAGGGCGCGGCACGCCTCCACCAGCGCTCCGACCTGGAAAGGGGCGACCGCGCACACGACCGCGTCGAAGCGGCGCGGGCGGGCGCCCACGTCGAGCGACCAGCCGTCGCCGTCGGGCTCGATCGAGGCCACACGCGCGCCAAGCGCGACCTCGGCGCCGCGCTCGCCGAGCCAATCGATGGCGGCATCGGGGAAGATCGCCGAGAGGTCCATGGCGGGGATCAGGAGGTCGGAATCCTCGCGCGCGCGGAAGAGCGCGTCGCGCAGCACGTGCGCGAAGACTTGGGCGTCGGCCTCGTCTTGCGGGGTGTTGAGGGCAGCCACGCAGAGCGGACCCCACAGCCAATCGCGCGTGGCGGGCGTCTGCCGGTGCGCATCGAGAAGCTGGCCCACGGTGGTCCCCGCCGCGATCTCGAAATTCGCGCGGCGCAGCGCGAGCGCCATTCGGATCGCGGCCCATCGGTCGGCCCACGCAAGGCCCTCGGCGCGCGCGAGCCCCCACGCGAGATGCAAGGGCGCGGGCAGGCGCGGCGCGCGCATCGCGAATCGCCCCGGGAAGACGAGCGTGAGCGGCGTTCGCTTCAACGCGCGCTCCGAGACGCCGACCTCGCGCATCAGTGCGAGCGTGACGCGGTACGCGCCGAGGAGGAGGTGCTGGCCGTTGTCGAGGAGGGCTCCGCGGTACTCGACGCGGCGCGCGCGTCCCCCCGGCGTGCGATTGCTGTCGAAGAGACTTACCGCGTGGCCGCGGCGCGCGAGGCCGATGGACGCGGAGAGCCCCGCGTAACCGGCGCCCACCACGGCGATGCGCTTCGCGGCGCTCACCCCTTCACCCACGTCTTCCAGGCGATCCAGAGCTTGCGCAGCGGGGTAAGGGCGATGCGCTTGTCGAGGACGTCGTAGCGATCGCGCCGGATCTCCTCGAGAAGCGTGCGGTAGATCGCCGCCATGATCAGCCCGGCGCGCTGGCTCGCGCGGTCCTCGGGGGCGAGCTTCGAGCGCGCGAGGTCGTAATACGACTGGGCGCGCTCAGCCTGGAAAGCCATCATTCGCCGGAAGGGCTCTCCGCCACGCAATGCGAGGAGATCCTCGGGCGCGAGGCCGAAACTCGCGAGCTCGTCCTGCGGGATGTAGACGCGGCCCCGGCGCGCGTCCTCGCCCACGTCGCGGATGATGTTGGTGAGCTGGAAGGCGAGGC
>JBDTXQ010000219.1:0-5083 GCA_040006115.1 Usitatibacter sp. | reverse complement strand
GCTTGATCGCTTTCGTGCCGCAGGTCTCGTTGCCGTGCACGGCGCCGGTGACGATGAGGCGCGGGCCGGGTTCCCGCCCGCGGTAGTTGATCGATTTGAAGTGGAGGCTTTCAGCGAGGGTGTTGGCGTTCATGCCGAGATTCTAATGTGGATAAGCGCCTTGCAGGCGGGCGAAACAGGTCGTTTATCCACAGGGCAAATATCTTTCGTTTCGAATCGTGTGCCCGTGGTTTCGACGCGTAAAATTTGATCATGCCCCTCAAGACAACGGGAGGAAACCACGGCCAAGTTGCCAAGGGCCGCGGCGCGACGATCAACATCGAAGGCCGGTTCGAGATCTGGTCGCGCGAGGAATCCGACGACGGATGGTTTCAAGAGCCCACGGAAGAGCGCGCGCAACTGAAGACCGTCATTGCCATCGAGCATGCGAAGAGCGTGATATCGCGACACAACTCTCCGGATCTCGGATTCTCGCAGTCGATCAATCCCTACAGGGGATGCGCCCATGGCTGCATTTTTTGTTTTGCCCGCCCGAGCCACGGCTATCTCGGGTTATCCCCCGGCCTGGACTTCGAGACTCGTCTCTTCGTCAAGGTTAACGCCGCGCAGAAGCTCCGCGAAGAGCTAGCCAAGCCCGGGTACCAGTGCCAGCCGCTCACGATCGGCGTGAACACGGACGCCTACCAGCCCATTGAGCGCCAACACAAGATCACGCGATCGATCCTCGAAGTCGCGTACGAGACCAACCATCCCGTTTCTCTCATTACAAAATCGGCCCTTATCGAAAGAGATATCGACCTTCTCGCGCCGATGGCGAAGAAGCGCTTGGTTTCGGCGACGCTCTCCGTGACGACGCTCGATCAGAGCCTCACGATGAAGATGGAACCGCGCACGAGCGCACCGGCGCGCCGGCTGCTCGCCATCAAACGGCTCTCTGAGGCCGGCATCCCGGTCAATGTGAACATCGCGCCCGTGATCCCCTTCCTCACCGATTCGGAGCTTGAATCGATCATGGAAGCCGCGGCCAACGCGGGCGCGGTGAGTGCCGGCTACGTCCTCGTGCGCCTGCCCTGGGAAGTCCGCCCCATCTTCAAGGAATGGCTCGAGAAGCACTTCCCGCTGAAGGCCGAGCACGTGATGTCGAGGATCCGCGACATGCGCGAAGGCCGCGAGAACGACCCCAATTTCGGCTCGCGCATGGTGGGGAAGGGGACACTCGCCGAGCTCCTCGCGCAGCGCTTCCGCAAGGCGGTGACGCGCTTCGGCCTCGACAAGCCCGGCTACGACCTGGATTGCAGTCTCTTCGTCCCGCCCTCGCTTAACGGGCAGAAATCGCTCTTCTGATCGTGCGGGGCTCCCGCTGCCGCCTTCGGGGCTTGCGCCGAGCAATTATGGACTGTACAGTCCATTATGGCTCGCCCCCGCGAATTCGACATGGATGCCGCCCTGGAGAGCGCCACGCGCGTGTTCTGGGCCAAAGGCTTCGAGCCCAGCTCGCTCGATGACCTGTGCGCGGCAACGGGACTGAATCGCTCCAGTTTCTATGCCGCCTTCAACTCCAAGCGCGATCTTTACCTGCGCGCGCTGCAGCGTTACGAGGAAGGCTCGGTCGCGCGCATCGCGGCGGCACTGGAGGGCAGGCCGGTGCGGGCGGGACTAAAGCTGTTTCTCGACGGCCTGATCGACGCCGTCGTCGCCGGGCCCGGGCGCCGCGGCTGCTTCATCGGCAACTGCGCGGCCGAAATGGCGCGCCTCGATCGTGGCGCCGCGGAGCGCGTGCGCCGCAGCCTGGCGCGCATCGAGGCTGCCTTCGGGGACGGCCTGGAGAAAGCACGCGCGCGCGGCGAGCTCGCGCGCGGCGTCGATACCCAGGCACTGGCGCGCTTTCTGACCGCCGGCATCCAGGGCCTGCGACTGGTAGGAAAGGTGAACCCCGACCGGGCGGCGCTGAACGATATCGCCCGAACGATGCTGCACTGTCTTGACTGATCCATCACCGAGGAGAACCGCATGGCCCTGCTGCCCCGCAAACCCGTCCCTTCGCTTGAATTCGACACCGTCGACGGCGGCCGCTGGTCGCTCGCCGACCAGAAGCCGGCGCAGTTCACCATGGTGGTGTTCTACCGCGGCCTGCACTGCCCGATCTGCCATCGCTATACCAGCGAGCTGAACGGCATGATCGGCGACTATGACAAACGCGGCGTCTCGACGGTCATCACCAGCACCGATTCGCAGGAGCGCGCCGCCGAGGCAAAGGCGAAATGGGGCCTCGCGAACCTCACCGTCGGCTATGGCGTGTCGATCGAAAAGGCGCGCGAATGGGGACTGTACGTCTCGACCAGCCGCGGCATGACTTCCGCCGGGATCGAGGAGCCGGCGCTGTTCGCCGAACCGGGCATCTTCCTGATGAAGCCCGATGCCACGCTCTACTGGGCCTCGGTGTCGACAATGCCGTTCGCGCGCCCGCACTTCACCGACATCGCGGGCGCAATCGACTTCGTCCTCAGCAAGAACTACCCGGCGCGGGGTGAAGCGTGACGATCAAGGCGCTGACCTTCGACACCGGCGGGACCATACTCGACTGGCATCGAGGCATCAGCGGCGCCTTCGCGGCCGCTGGCGCCGCGCGCGGCCTGAAGGCCGACTGGGCAGGCGTCACCAACGAGTACCGGCGGCGCTCGCTCAAAGGCATCGTCAATGCGCAGCATCCGGCCTACAACTTCGATGACGTGCACCGCAGCAAGCTGGACGAGGTGATCGCCGAATTCAAGCTCGACGCGCTCACCGAGTTCGACCGCGATGCGATCTGGCGCACCTGGCACGCGCTGGACGCGTGGCCCGATTTCGTCGCCGGGGCCGCTCGCCTGCGCAAGCGCTATGTCGTGGCCTCCTTCACCCTGCTCACCACCTCGCTCGTCATCGACGTGTCGAAGAAGAACGGCATCGACTGGGACGCCATCATCTCCTGCGAGATGATCGGCATCTACAAGACGCGGCCCGAGGCCTACCGTACCGCCGCGAAATGGCTGCAACTGGAGCCCGCGGAGATCATGATGGTGGCCTGCCACAATTTCGACCTCGACGCGGCGCGCGCCTGCGGCTATCAGACTGCATTCGTGCGCCGGCCCGACGAATGGGGACCGGGCGGACCGCCCGACCCGCACCCGAACCCCGCCTGCACACTGGTGGTTGAGGGGTTCGCCGAGCTCGCCGAGCGCCTCGGCGCGCCTGCCGCGTAAGCAAGGGGGACGGATCACCGCGTCAAAGCAAATCGTGGATCGAATAAGCCGCATTATCCTTGAGCTTGTGCCAGAGGCTGCGCTTCTTCCACTCCTCCAGCTTGATCTCGCTCGCCCGCGCGACGTACTTCTCGAAGACTGAATCCAGCCTCTGCGCCGTCTTGGCGTCGAGGATCCCCAACGTCACCTCGTCGTTGGTCTCGAAGGAGCGGTCGTCGAAGTTGGTGGAACCGACGAGGCTGTAGACGTTGTCGACGGTCATCACCTTCTGGTGCAGCAGCGTGTGCGGGTACTCGAAGAGGCGCACGCCATTGCGCAGCAGCTTCTCGTAGTTGCGATGGCCGGCGTGCTGCACCATCGGGTTGTCCGAGCCGCTGGTGGCCGGCATCAGCACGCGCACGTCCGCGCCGCGCTCGACCGCCGCGCCGAACGCCTCGATCGCCGCGGGCTCGGGAATGAAGTACGGGTTCTGGATCCAGATGCGCTTCTGGGCGAGGCAGATGGCGGTGTGATGGAGGATCTTCACCGCGGGTGCGGAGTTCTCCGGCTTCGCGAAGACCAGGTGCATCGTGATGTCGCCGGCGGGCTTGAGCTGCGGGAATACGTCCAGGCCCACGAAAAGCTCACCGGTCTCGCCCGCCCAGTTCTCGCTGAAGGCGCTCTGGACGCTGTGCACGATCGGACCGCGAACATGCACGCTCACGTCGCCGAAGTGCTTGTGATCCTCGGCGTCGCCGAGCCACGTGTCGACCACGCAGTGCCCGCCGACAAAGGCCTCCTTGCCGTCGACGATGAGCATCTTGCGGTGCGTGCGGTCGTTGAGCACGCCGATGTTGTTGAGGCTCTTCTGGTGGAAGAAGTGCAGCTTCACGCCCGCCTTCTCCATGATCTCGCGCTCGTCCTTGCCGATGTTCTTCGAGCCGTTGTCGTCGAGCATGACGCGCACCTGCACCTTCGCCTTGGCGCGCTCCGAGAACGCCTTGGCCATGCGTTTGCCGAGCTTGCCCCCGCTCCACAGGAACGTCTCGTAGTGCACCGACTCCCGCGCCTTGCCGATGCGCTCGATCATCACGTCGAAGCAGGCGCCGTTCTCCAGCACCTCGACCGAGTTGCCGTCGAGCGCGGTGCCGAGCGTGAGGCCGGCGAGCGTCGGAACGAGCTTTTCGATCGGGTGATCGCACTCGATCTTGAGCTCGGGGTCGAGGTGGCGGCGCACCGACCAGATCACCACCCCCAGGAGGATGATGAGCAGGACGATGAAGCCGAAGACTACGGAAGAGATGGTCCAGGATCCGTCCAAGGGTGTTCCTCTGGTAAGGGGCCCCGCGATTATCGCCCAAGCGGTCTAAACCCTTATAATTTGCGGCTATTTCCCGCCGAGGACACAATCCGTAGGCTGGATGCATCACGCCCCAAAGCACCCCTTTTGAGGAGCATGAATGTCCGCTTTGCCCGTTTCGCTGGAAGACAAGTACACGCTGGCTTCCGGCCGCGTCTATCTCAACGGCACCCAGGCGCTGGTCCGCCTCGCGATGATGCAGCGCGAGCGCGACGCCGCCGCGGGCCTGAACACCGCCGGCTTCATCTCGGGCTATCGCGGCTCCCCCCTGGGCGGCTTCGACCAGGCGCTCTGGAAGGCGCGCGACAACCTCGAGAAGCACCACGTCTTCTTCACGCCGGGCGTGAACGAGGAGCTCGCCGCGACCGCCGTGTGGGGCTCGCAGCAGGTGCAGCTCTTCGAGGGAGCCAAGTACGACGGCGTCTATGCGATGTGGTACGGCAAGGGTCCGGGCGTCGATCGCAGCGGCGACGTCCTGAAGCATGCGAACGCCGCCGGCACCTCG
>JBDTXQ010000218.1:0-5125 GCA_040006115.1 Usitatibacter sp. | reverse complement strand
ACTATTTCCTCATGGCGCTCGCGCCGGACCTGAACTGGCTCTTCGTGGGCCGCGTGATTTCCGGCATCACCGCCGCGAGCTTCTCCACCGCGTTCGCATACGTCGCCGACGTGGCGCCGCCCGAGAACCGCGCGGCATCCTTTGGCGTGGTGGGCGCGGGCTTCGGCCTGGGCTTCGCGCTCGGCGCCGCGCTGGGCGGAATCCTCGGCCAGGTCGATCCGCGCCTGCCCTTCTGGGCGGCGGGCTTCATGGCGATCGTGAGCGCGATGTACGGCTACTTCATCCTTCCCGAGTCCCTCCCGAAGGACAAGCGCGCGCCCTTCGCGTGGAAGAAGGCGAACCCTGTGGGGTCGCTCACCCTGCTGCGCTCGCACCCCGAGCTTTCCGGCCTCGCGCTCGCCCATTTCCTGATGCAGCTCGCACACGTGGTGCTGCCCTCAGTGACGGTGCTCTACATGAGCTACCGCTACGGCTGGAGCGAGCTGCAG
This sequence comes from Usitatibacter sp., assembly GCA_040006115.1. GTDB lineage: Bacteria > Pseudomonadota > Gammaproteobacteria > Burkholderiales > Usitatibacteraceae > Usitatibacter. The sequence continues at coordinate 4,637 of JBDTXQ010000218.1, read as the reverse complement.
GTGGGGCTCGCTCTCGCGGGGGTCGGCGTCTGCTCGATGATCGTGCAGGGCGCGCTGGTGAGGCCCATCGTGAAGCGCCTCGGCGAGCGGCGCGCGCTCGCCCTGGGCCTCATCTTCGGTGCCGCGGGATTCACGCTCTATGGGCTCGCGACTCGCGGCGACGTTTTCCTCATCGGCATCCCGGTGATGGCGATCTGGGGGCTCACAGGCCCGGCGATCCAGGCGCTCATGACGCGCCACGTGTCCAGCTCGGAGCAGGGCCAGCTGCAGGGCGCCAACTCGAGCCTCACCGCGATCGCCGGCCTCTTCGGCCCCGCCATGTTCTCCCTCGTCTTCGCGAGCTTCATCGGCCCGCGCGCGAATCTCCATCTGCCGGGGGCGCCATACCTCCTCGCCGCGGCGATCCTGCTTGCGTCGTGCGCGATCGCCTGGGCAGCGACACGACGACGCTGAAGGCGAAGACCAGGAAGGCGGCAGCGATCCACCCACGGTTCGCCTCGCGCGCGCGCTTCCTCATCTCGGCCATCACGAACTCCTCGCCGCGGATCATCTCGTTGTACGACTTCTGGAAGGACGACATGCGCCCCACCTCGGCTTCGTCGAGGGGCTCGCCTTTCCAGCGCCGCTCTGCCTCGCGCGCGCGCAGCTTGTCGGCCTCGTCGCGGTAGCGCTCGGCGTGGGCCGCGGCATCGGCGCGGATCGCGCGCGACTTCACGTCCATGTACGCGACGCGGATCGCGGGGAAAGCGCGCTCGAGCGTATCGAGCACCGGCTGGTCCGCCTGCGGGGCGATCGCGATCCAGATTCCGGACGCGGTGCACAGCGCGGCGATCATCCAGCGCCCCAGCGCGAGCGCCACCTCGAGCTTGGCGCCGCGCGCCTGTGGCAGCCTGAGGCCGTGGGCGATGCCGGCGACGGCGAGGGCGGCTCCATAGGTGCAGACGAGCGTGGCGCCCGTGGAAAAGTCCCCCGCGTACGAGAGCGCGAGCCCCGCGATCGCGGTCGCGGTGCCCGCGATCCACGCAATGGCGAGCTGCGCCGGAAAGCGCTCCGCGTGCAGGATTCCGATCGCCGCGGGGATGATGAGGAACGCGAAGACCAACAGCACGCCGGCGAGCGCGACCGAGCTCGTCACCACGACGCCGAAGGAAGCGTAGAACGCGAACTCCGCGAGCCACGTTCCCGGCTCGAGGCGGCGCGCGATCGCGGGATAGGCGAGCCCCACCGCGGCATAGGTCGGGATCGCCCACTGCAGGTCGTCCCACGCGACCGTGAGGATGTTGCCGGTGAGGATCTGGCGGATGTGCTCGGCGCCCTGGGGCGCGCGATCCACCAGCAGCAGCGCGGCGGCCGCGGCGACCACGTAGACCACGCCGATCTGCGCTTCCTGGGGGATGCGTGTCGACCACGATCGCGAAGAGGCGAGGAGCGCCGCGGCCGCCAGCGTGAAGCCGAACGCGTAGGCGTGCGCGGTGACGCCCTGCGGCGAATGCCCGAGGAGGAACGCCGCGGTCGCGCCCAGCGCCGCCACCTGCGCGAGCGCGAGGTCCACGAAGATCACGTTGCGCTTCAGCACGTGCAGCCCGAAGTACGCGTGGATCCCGACGAGCGCCGTGCAGGCGAGGGCCGGCAGCGCGAGGAAGGCGAGGGCGTCGCTCACTTCAGCGCCCGCACGTTGTAGTCGATGAGCGAGATGTAGTCGCGCGCCTCGGGCACCGCGCCCACCTGCGAGGCGAGCACCGCGGCACGCGCGCCGAGCCGGCGCGCGAGGAATTCCGCGTCGCGCCTCGGCTCATGGGGCTCGCGCACCACCGTCCCCACGCGCGCCTCGGCCCCCAGGCGAGCGAGCTCGGCGAGGTGCGAGGGACTCGTCCCCACGCCGGGCCGCGCCTCGATCACGCCCACGAAGCGCAGGCGGAAGCGCCGCGCGAAGTAGGGCCAGGTGTCGTGGTAGGCGATGACGGGCGCGGCGTCGCGAAGGAGTCTCGTCCATTCCGGCATCTTCGCATCGAGGCGCGCGAGGAAGGCCGCGCGGTTGGCCTCGTAGCGCTTCGCGTTGCCGGGATCGAGGCGCGCGAGCGCTTCCAGGATCGTCGCCGTGATCACGTGGGCATTGGCGGGATCGAGCCAATAGTGCGGGTTGCCGCGGCCGTGGGCGTGGCCGTCCGAGGGGCCGATGCCGCCCGCGCGCACGTCCAGGAGCGCCACGTCCACCGACGCGTCGATGTAGCCGGGCGCGCCCCGGCGCACTGCGGCATTTCCCGATTGCCGCAGCAGCTTGTCGAGCCACAGGTCGTAGTCCACGCCCACGCGCAGCAGCGCTTGCGCTTCGCGCAGGCGCGCGAGGTCCTGGGGCCGGGGCTGGAAGGTCTCGGCGTCCTGGCCCGCGGGAATGATGTGCGACGCGGCGACGAGGTCGCCGCCCACTGCGACCGCGAGGGAATGCAGCTCCGCGGTCGTCGCGACCAGCCGGAGCGGCTGGGCGAAGGCCGCGCTCGCAAAGAGCGCCGCCGCTGCGAGGAGGAAGCGGATCAGTTGCGCCAGAGGCTCTTCGGCATCACGCAGTGAACGTTCTTCTCGGCGCCGGTCATGTCGCCGATGCGGCAGTCCATCGCGCCGCTCGCGAGGCCGTAGGCGTCGAGGCGCGCCACGTTCTTCTTCTGCTCGAGGAACTTGATCATGCCCATCGACGCACCATCCATCGCCTTGTTCAGGTCGGCGTCGCGCGCGGCGGAGACGTACAGGGTGGCGTCCTCGGCGGCGGGCCGCGACGGGATGCCGGTGGCGCGCAGGTCCTTCGGCGTCATGCAGTGCACGCCCTTCTTGACATTGACCACCTGCGAGATGCGGCAGTCGGAAACGCCCGCCATCACGATGCCGGCTTGCGCGGGCGAGATGTTGCGCTGCTCGCCGATGAACTTGATGGTCTGCGCGAGCGCCTGGTTCCACGCGAGGTTCAGGTCGCTGTCGAAGCCCATGGTGATCCAGTGGGTCGGAGTCTCGATGCGCGGCATGTCGAGCTTCATGTTCTTCACGACCGAGACGTTCACCGCGAACTCCTTGTACGCGGTCTCGAGGGCGGTCAGGTTCACCTCGCCGTTGCCCTGTGCCGCGTGGGAGTCACCGGTCCACAGGAGCGCGCCCTTCACCCACACCGGCACGTAGAGCGTCGCGCCCTCGCTGAAATCGCGGATGTCCATGTTGCCGGCGAATTCCCCGGGCGGGACGCTGCTGTAGCGCCCAGGCTGCGCGCGCGCGACCCCGAGCGTTCCCGGGAAGGGTTTCAGCGGGATGAAGACGCCGGGGATGAACTCCGTCTCCATCTTGTCCATGTCGAGGTAGAGGTACTTCACCTGGCCGTCGGGATAGTCCTTGGGGAATTGCCCAAACATGCCCGGCACGTTGAAGTTGGTGGCGTAGGCGCGCGGCACGATCTTCAGGAGCGACACCTTGAGAACGTCGCCGGGCTCCGCGCCGTTCACGTACACCGGGCCGGTGAGAGTGTGCGGGCCGCGCCCCGGATGGTCGGTGCGGCTCTTCTTGATCTCCTCGATGGTGCGGCCCGGCGTCACGAAATTGTGCGCGTGCATCATCGTCTCGAAGACGACCGTGTCGCCCGAATCGATCCTCAGCACCGGCGGCTGCGCGTTGTCGAACCAGCCCCACTGCGTGGTCTCGAGCGTGGCGGGGAGGAGGTGCGTCTTGCCGGGATACTTCGGCGTGATGGCGATCGATTGGGTGAGCGCGGCGGGTGCGGCGAGTGCGGTAGCGATGCCAATGGCGATGCGCGCGATGCGTTGCGTCCTCTTCACGTTGTCTCCCGGGGTTGTGCGAAGTCTGCGCGAATCACCATACTCCTAACATTCCCCACTTGAAAGTATGAGGATCGGCCCATGAAAGTAGGCACTCTTGTCATGCTCGCGATGGCGGCGGGCGCACCGGCGTTGGGCGCGGCGCCGGGCGATCGCAATCCCCTGATCGCGCGGATCGCGGGCGAAGTGTCGCAGGCGCGCATCGAGGCGAACATCCGCAAGCTGGCGTCGTTCGGCACGCGCAACTCGCTTTCCGACGCGGCTTCGGAGACCCGCGGCGTGGGCGCGGCGCGCCGCTGGATCAAGGCGGAGCTCGAGCGCTGCTCGAAGGACGCGGGAGGACGGCTCGAAGTCGCGTTCGACGAGCACCTGATCGAGAGCGGAAATCGAGTGCCGAAGCCCACGAATTTCGTGAACGTCGTCGCGACGCTCGCCGGCGTGCAGGCCGAGAGCCGCGAACGCATCTACGTGGTGAGCGGCCATTACGACTCGATGCCCTCGAGCCCCGTGGACCCGGACAGGGACGCGCCCGGCGCGAACGATGACGCATCGGGCACGGCGGTTTCCATGGAGCTCGCCTGCGTGATGGCGAAGCACCGCTTCGACGCGACGCTCGTGTTCATGGCGGTGGCGGGCGAGGAGCAGGGACTGCTCGGCGCCGAGGCGTGGGCGAAGGACGCCAAGGCGAAGGGGCTCGGCATCGCCGGCATGATCACCAACGACATCGTCGGCAACACGCGCGGCGCGGACGGCAAGGTGGAGCGCGGCCGGGTCCGCCTCTTCGCCCAGGGCGTGCCGCCGCTGCAGACGCTCCCCGACGACGTC
>JBDTXQ010000217.1:0-5127 GCA_040006115.1 Usitatibacter sp. | reverse complement strand
ATATCGGCGACGCGATTCATCTCGAACTCGAGCTCGTAGAGCAGGTTCAGGCGCTTGCGGCGCACCGCGGGATCCTCGGCCATGACCATCACCGCCTCGAAGAACGCGTCGACCGGCGCCCTGAGGACCGCGAAGCTCTTGAGGTAGTCGGTGTAGTTGCCCTTCTCGAATTGCGGCCCGGCCTTGGCCGAAGCGTGCCGAAGCGCATGGTAAAGCTCATGCTCCTGGCGTTCAGCGAAGCTGTCGCTCTCGCAGAAGCCAGGCGTCTCGCCCTTCTGGTGGGCCTGCTTGAGGATGTTCGAGATGCGCTTGTTCGCGGCCGCGAGGCTCGCCGATTCGGGCAGCGCGGCGAATTCGCGCACCGCTTCGAGCTTCCTGGGCAGCAGGTCGAGGCGATCGGGCTTCGATTCCGCGCTGTCGACCTCCATCACCGCCGCGACCTGGTGGGCCGTGTAGCCGCGCTCGCGCATGAGGTTCGCCGCACGGTCGCGCACGAATTCGCGCACCGACCCGAGGAGCGCCTCGAGCTTCTCGTTGGGAGCCTTCAGGACCTCCGCCGCCTTTCGCAGCAGCGGCGTGAGCTCGATCCCGAGCGTAGGCGTCGTCTCCATGAGGATGCGCACGATGCCCAGCGCCGCGCGGCGCAGCGCGAACGGGTCCTTGTCGCCGGTGGGCACCATGCCGATGGAGAACATGCCCACCAGCGAGTCGAGGCGATCGGCGAGCGCGACCGCGATGCTCGCGTCGCCCACGGGCAGCGCGTCGCCGGAGAATCGCGGCCAGTAGTGCTGCTCGATGGCGCGCGCGACCGAAGGCTGCTCGCCGTCGGACTCGGCGTAGTAGCGGCCCATGGTGCCCTGCAGCTCGGGAAACTCGCCCACCATGAGCGTCACCAGGTCCGCCTTGGCGAGGTACGCCGCCCGATCGGCATATTCCCGGCCCGCCTTGCCGCGCGGCAGGTTCTCCTGGATCGCGACCGCGAGCTTGCGCAGCCGCTCCACCCGCTGCGCCTGCGTGCCGAGCTTGTTGTGATAGACGATGCTCTCGAGCTGCGGCACGCGATCGGCGAGCCGCGTCTTCTTGTCGGTCTCGAAGAAGAAGCGCGCATCCGCAAGGCGCGGACGGATGACGCGCTCGTTCCCGCGCACGACGTTCGACGGATCGTCGAGCGCGAGGTTGGAGACGATGAGGAAATGCGGCAGCAGCTTTCCCTCCGGCGACTTGAGCGCGAAATACTTCTGGTTCTGCTGCATGGTGAGGATGAGGCACTCCTGCGGCACCGCGAGGAATTCCTGGTCGAATGAGCCCGCGTAGACGGCGGGCCATTCGACCAGCGCCGTCACCTCGTCGAGCAGCGCCTCGGGCGGCTCGAACTTCGCCGTGTGGGCCGCGGCGGCCACCGCGAGCAGCGTCGAGATGCGCGCGCGCCGCGCATCGAAATCCGCGATCACCCGGCCTTCGTCGGCGAGGCTCCGCTCGTAGGCGTCAGCGGACGCGAGGGTGATGTCGCGCCGCCCCTGGAATCGATGGCCCAGCGTGCGATTGCCCGCTTCCAGCCCGAGCGCCTTCACCGCAACGACCGCGGTTCCGTGCAGCGCCACGATGCCGTGCACCGGGCGCACGAACTGCACCGTCGTCTCGCCGTCGGCGAGCTGGTAGCTCATCACCTTCGCGATCGGCAACGACGCGATCGCCTCGTCGAGGGCTGCTTGAAGGGCCTGCGCGAGCGGCATCGCCGGCGTCGTGGACCGTGCGAAGAGCATCTCCGCTTTGCCATCCATGCGGCGCGTGAGCTTCGCCGGGTCGGTGCCGGCCAGTCCCGCGGCCTCGAGTTTCTTCGCGAGCGCGGGCGTGGGATTGCCTGCCGCGTCGAGCGCGACGCTCACCGGCATGAGCTTCACCTCGATCTCGCGAGCCTGCGTCTCGGGGTTGACCTCGGTGATCACGGCTGCGAGGCGGCGCGGCGTGGCGAACGCGCGAGTCTTCGAAGTGGACGCAAGCAAGTCCCGCTTCGCGAGCCCCTTGTGCAAGCCTTCGGCGAATGCGCTGCCCAGGCGCTTCAGCGCCTTGGGAGGAAGCTCCTCGCACAGGAGCTCGACAAGAAGCGTGTCGCTCATGCGGCTTTCTTCGGCAGCATCGGGAAGCCGAGACGCTCGCGCGACTCGTAGTAGCTCAGCGCCACCGCCTTGGCGAGCGTGCGGATGCGCCCGATGTAGCCGGCGCGCTCGGTGACCGAGATGGCGCCGCGCGCGTCGAGGAGGTTGAACGCATGCGCGGCCTTCAGCACCTGCTCGTAGGCGGGCAGCGCGAGCTGCGCGTCCATCAATCGCTTGGCCCCGGCCTCGAAGTCCGAGAAGTGGCGGAAGAGGGTCGCCGCATCGGAGTGCTCGAAGTTGTACGTCGACTGCTCGACCTCATTCTGGTGGAAGACGTCGCGGTAAGTAAGGCGCTGCATCCGCCCCGATGCGTCCTTCCACTCGGTCCACACGAGGTCGAACACGTTCTCCACGCCCTGCAGGTACATGGCGAGGCGCTCGAGCCCGTAAGTGATCTCGCCCGTGATGGGCTTGCAGTCGAGCCCGCCCACCTGCTGGAAGTAGGTGAACTGCGTGACCTCCATGCCATTCATCCACACTTCCCAGCCCAGGCCCCACGCGCCGAGGGTCGGGTTCTCCCAGTCGTCCTCGACGAACCGAACGTCGTTCTCGGCGAGGTTGAAGCCGATCGCCTCGAGCGAGCCCAGGTAGAGATCGAGGATCTGCGGCGGCGAGGGCTTCAGGACGACCTGGAATTGGTAGTAGTGCTGCATGCGGTTGGGATTTTCCCCATAGCGTCCGTCCTTGGGACGCCGCGATGGCTGGACGTAGGCGGCGCGCCACGGCTCCGGTCCCAGGGCGCGAAGGAAGGTCGCCGTGTGGGACGTGCCCGCGCCGACTTCCATGTCGTAGGGCTGGAGGATGGCGCAGCCCATCTGGTCCCAGTAGTCCTGGAGCTTCAGGACCAGCTGCTGGAAGGTCGACATCGCGTTGGGGATCTTGCCAAAGAGACGATTTTATCAGTCCCTCAACCGCGGCGGCGGCGCACGCCGTAAGCGAGGAGCGCCGCCGCTGCGATCCACGCCGCGGCGTTTCCCCAACGCGCGTAGGGCGTCATCCCCTGGCGCGGTGTGACCGAGGCGACGAGCGTGCCCTGCGTGAAGCCCGCGAGGCGCGATACCACCCGGCCGCGCTCGTCGATCGCCGCGGTGGCGCCGGTGTTGGTCGCGCGCACCATCCAGCGCCCGGTCTCGAGCGCGCGCGCCTGGGAGGCCTGCAGGTGCTGCTCGGGAGCGAGGGAATCGCCGAACCACGCCATGTTGCTCACGTTGAGCAACACTTGCGCGGAAGGAAGGAAATCGATCATCTCCTCGCCGAAGAGATCCTCGTAGCAGACCGCGACCGCGAAGCGCGTGCCCCCCGCCGCGATGGGCGGTTGGCGCGCCGCGCCGCGCGCCATGTCGCCGAGGGGAATCTTGAGGAATGCGTAAACCCATTTGAAGCCGGGCGGGATGAACTCGCCGAAGGGCACGAGGTGGTGCTTGCGGTAGGTCGCCGGTCCCGCGCCTCCGAGGCGCACCACGCTGTTGTAGTAATTGTCCTCGGGCCCGGCCGCGTCGCGCTCCACGGTGCCGAGGAGGATCTCCTTTCCCGCCGCGCGCGCGTGCTCGAGGAGGCTCTCGACGTAATCGGGCGGCAGCTGGTCGAAGAAGGCGGGCAACGCGGTCTCGGGGAGCACCACCACGCGCGCGTCGGCGGCGAAAATCATGCGCCGATACTCGACGAGCGTCGCCGTGCGCGTCTCCGGGCGCCACTTGAGCTCCTGCGCGACGTTACCCTGGAGGAGCGCGACCTTCACGGGAGCGCCGTCGGGCTCAGTCCATTCGACTTGCCGCAACGCCGCGCCGGCGACGAAGATCGCCGCGAGCGCCGCGGCGAGCGCGATGCGTGCGCGCGAAAGCGCGTAGCTCCTGGCGAGCGCGACCACCAACGCCGCGCTGCCGGCTACCGCGAGCGAGACGCCGTACGTTCCCACGAGCGGCATCCATCCCGCGAGGGGGCTCGACGGAACCTGCGAGGTGCCGATCGTGTTCCACGGAAATCCCGTGAAGATCGAGCCGCGCAGCCACTCGCCCGCCATGAAGGCCGCCGGCGCGATCGCGAGGCGCGCAGCGGCATCGCCGCGCCCGAGCCGCACCGTGACCCATCCGGCGAGCGCTGGGGCGAGCGAGATGAAGGCGCAGAAGAGGAAGGTCGCGAGCGCGGCGAGCGCCGCCGGCATCGCACCGTAGACGTGCAGGCTCACGTAGATCCACGACACGCCGGCGAGGAAGAAGCCCAGGCCGAACGCGTAACCGGAGAGCGCGGCCTGGCGCGCAGTGGCGCTCGCCGACCACGCGGCGATGATCGCGGCGAGCGACGCGATCGGCACCGGCCAAGCGTAGAACGGCGCGAATCCGAGCACGCACAGCGCCCCCGCCGCGAGGGGCGCCAGCAGATTCAGCGCGAGGCCTCGCGCCGCCGAGAGCCTCGCCGGCGTAGCCTCCCCCACGAGGCTCACTGCGGCTCCTTCTGCCTCGGCCGGTCGACCAGGAGGGAATGGACCTTGCGGCTGTCCGCACGCAGGACCTGGAAGGTGTAGCCGTCGATGACCATGGTCTCGCCGCGCTTGGGCAGGCGGCCGAACTTGCCGACCACCATGCCGCCCACGGTGTCGTAGTCCTCGTCGGAGAAGTTGCTGTTGAAGTGGTTGTTGAAGTCGCCGATCTCGGTCACCGCCTTCACGCGGTAGCGCCCGGTCCTGTCGACGAGGATGTTGTCCTCGGTCTCGTCGAAGTCGTACTCGTCCTCGATATCGCCCACGATCTGCTCGATCACGTCCTCGATGGTGACGAGGCCGGAGACGCCGCCGTACTCGTCGACCACGATGGCGATGTGATTGCGGTTGGCGCGGAATTCCTTGAGGAGGACGTTCAGGCGCTTGGACTCCGGCACGAACACCGCCGGGCGCAGCATCTCGCGCACGTTGAACTCGCTCTCCGCGTAGAAGCGCAGCAGGTCCTTGGCGAGGAGGATGCCGATCACGTTGTCG
>JBDTXQ010000216.1:0-5185 GCA_040006115.1 Usitatibacter sp. | reverse complement strand
CGGTGTCCTTGGCCTGCTGCCGCACGCTCACCACCACCACGCGGATGCCGCCCACTCGCAGGAGCGCCATCGCGCCCAGATTGATGGTATGCCCCGCGGAGATGCCGCGCGCGCCGACGAGGCTGCCGTCGTGCAGGCCCAGCACCTCCGCACCCGCCTGGTACTTGCCCGACAGCTCGTGGCTTTCGTCGCGGTTGAAGCGCGCGAGGAAGCTGGCTCCCTTGCCGCGCGAATGGGCTTCCGCGGCGAGCACCGGATCGTAGACGATGCCGAGGAGGGCGCCCTCGACGCCCGCCTGGTGGAAAGACTCGAGGATCCACACCGTGTTGCCACGCCCGCCGCCGCCGGGGTTGTCGGCGACGTCGGCGAAGAGCAGCGCCGGCTTCGAGGGATCGCGCCCGCACTCGAGCGCCATGCGCGTCGCGTCCGCGAGCGAGGTCAACCGCGGCACGTAGCGCCCGCGATCGTCCCACGCCTTCTGCGCGATGTCCCTCGCGAGCGAACGCGCGAGCGCCTTGTCGCCGCGCGTCGTGACGATCACGCTCATGCCGTTCTTCACCGAGTCGCCGAGCGAGAAGCCGCTCACCACGGACACGTTCATCACGCGCGCGTCGACCTTCGACTGCCCGTACGCGATGATGTCCGCGTAGGGCCCGCTCTTGGTGTTCTGCGCGACCGAGGGCGGGATGAATGGAAGCTTCACGAATCCCGCCGCGCCCTTCACGCCGCGCAGCATCTCGCGCATCAGCGCCGCGCATTCGGCGCCGCGCTCGGCCATGTCGACGTGGGGATTGGTGCGATAGGCGACGAGCACGCTCGCGTTCTCGACCATCCTGGGCGACACGTTGGCGTGCAGGTCGAGGGTCGCGACGATGGGGACCGCCGCTCCCACCACCGAGCGCACGCGCTCGAGGATCACGCCTTCGGGATCGTCCTCGGCCTGGCCGATCGCGCCGCCATGAAGCGAGAGGAACACGCCGTCGACCGGAAGCGCCGCGCGCAGGCGCTCGACGTGCTCCTCGACCACCGCGTCAAAGAAGCGCTTCTCGACCGGCCCGCTCGCGCCGACCATCGCGCACATGAGCGGCATCGCGGCCCAGGGACCCGAGGCGTTCATCGCCTCGACGAAGCCGGTGAGCGTGAGGGGCGCGCGCGGGTGCTCGCTCTTCCAGTCCGCGGCGAGCTCTTCGCCGTGGGCGATGAAGTTTTGCGCGAACTCCTCGCGCGTGGCGATGGGCGAGCGGGCGTTCGATTCCAGCATGAAGCCCCCGACGGCGATTCTCGGTGCGGGCATGGTCTGTGTGAAAATGGGAAGGAACTTCCATTCTAGGTGAAACATGGTGAAGCGCTTGTCACTCGCGGTCGCGGCGGCTTTCCTTTCCTTCAACCTCGCGGCTCAGAACCTCACGCTCGGCACCAAGCTCGAGCTGAATACGCTCGACCCGCATTTCTTCGCGGCCTTTCCCACCAATTCCTCGATGCAGTACTTCTTCGACAAGCTGGTGGAGTACGGCGACAAGCTCGAGATCGTCCCGGCGCTCGCCACCTCGTGGAAGCTCGTCGACAACCTCACGTGGGAGCTGAAGCTGAGGAAGGGCGTGAGCTTCCACGACGGGACGCCCTTCACGGCCGACGACGTGATCTTCTCCCTCGAGCGCATCCCCAACGTGCCCAACTCGCCCAACTCCTTCGCGCAGTTCACGCGCGGCATCGAGTCGGCGCGCAAGGTAGACGACCTCACGCTCATGGTGAAGACGCGCGCGCCGAACCCGCAGCTCCTCTCCGACCTCGCCAACGTCTTCATCGTCTCGGCGAAGGCGGCGAAGGGCGCCACGACGGCGGACTTCAACTCCGGCAAGGCTGTGGTGGGCACGGGCCCCTACAAGCTCGTCGAGTACGTGAGCGCCGAGAGGCTGGTGGTGGAGCGAAACGAAAAGTACTGGGGCGCAAGGCCCGCGTGGGCGCGCGTGACCGAGAAGGTGATCGCGAAGGACCCGACGCGCCTCGCCGCGCTCCTCGCCGGGCAGGTCGACGCCATCGACGCGGTGCCGATCCCCGACCTCGAGCGCTTGAAGACGGATGGCAAGTTCGCGCTCTTCCGCGGCCCCGCGGCGCTGGTGCATTACGTGGCGCTCGATTCGGCGCGCGACGAGTCGCCGTTCGTGACCGCCAAGGATGGCAAGCCCCTCGGCAGGAATCCGCTCAAGGACCCGCGCGTGAGGAAGGCGCTCTCGCTCGCGATCAATCGTGACGCGATCTCGAAACGCATCATGGAGGGCAGCGCCGTGCCCGCGAGCCAGATGATGCCGCAGCAATTCCCGACCGCGAGCCGCACCTTGAGGCCCGATCCATACGATGTCGCGAAAGCGCTGGCCCTTTTGAAGGAGGCGGGTTGGGGCGACGGATTCCGCATCGTGCTGCACGCGACCGGCGATCGCTATCCCAACGATTCGTCGGTAGCTCAGGCTATCGCGCAGATGTGGACGCGGATCGGGCTGAAGGCGGAGGTCGAGGCGCTTCCCGGCGCGGTCTTCTTCACGCGGGCCTCGAAGCAGGAGTTCAGCGCCTTCGCCGCGCAGTACGGCGCCGAGGATTCGATCAACAGCCTGCGCGCTCTGGTCGCGAGCTACGACACGGCGAAAGGCTACGGCACAGCCAACCGCACGCGCTACGCCAATCCGGTAGTGGACAGCCTCCTCACCGAGACTCTCGCCACCATGGACGATGAGCTGCGCCAGCAGAAGCTCGAGCGCGCGATCAATTTCGCCATGGCCGACCAGCCGTTGATCCCGGTGTTCCACCCGATCTTCGACTTCGCCGCGAGAAAAGGCCTGGTCGTCACGCCGCGCGCCCAGCGCCGCTTCAACGCGATGATGGTGGCGCCTGCGCGTTGACGTGAAACGGGATCGTCCCGGCGCGGTCCAACCCCGGTGCTAGTCGTGCCTACCGCCCGCGGCCTCTATTGCGCCGCCGGGGATTTCTACATCGATCCGTGGCGCCCCGTGGAGCGGGCGGTGATCACGCACGCCCATAGCGACCACGCGCGCATGGGCAGCAACGCCTATCTCGCCACCAAGAGTGGGCTTGCCGTGCTGCAGACGCGGCTCGGGCCCGACGCGCGCATCGAGGGCCTCGAGTACGGCGAGTCGCGCGACCTGAACGGCGTGAAGATCTCGCTGCATCCCGCGGGGCACGTTCTTGGCAGCGCGCAGGTGAGGATCGAGCGCGGCGGCGAGGTCTGGGCGGTCTCCGGCGACTACAAGCTCGATCCCGACCCCACGTGCGAGCCCTTCGAGCCGGTGCGCTGCGACACGTTCATCACCGAGTCCACGTTCGGGCTGCCGATCTACCGCTGGTGCACGCCCGACGAGATTTTCGCTGGCGTGAACGCCTGGTGGTGCGCCAACGCCGCTGCCGGGCGCGCGAGCGTGGTCTTCGCCTATGCGTTCGGCAAGGCACAACGCATCCTCGCCAGCGTCGACGATTCCATCGGGCCCATCGTCGTGCATGGCGCGGTAGAGGCGCTCAACCGCGGCTATCGCGAAAGCGGCGTGCTATTGCCGGCGACGCGGATGGTTGGCGAGCTCGGCACGAAAGAGAATTTCGCAGGCGCGCTGGTGGTGGCGCCGCCCTCGGCGCAGTCGAGCCCATGGATGAAGCGCTTCGGCGACTACTCCGACGCTTTCGCCTCGGGATGGATGACGATTCGCGGCGCACGCCGCCGGCGCGCCGTCGACCAGGGCTTCGTCCTCTCCGACCATGCTGACTGGCCGAGTCTCAATCGCGCCATTGAAGCGACCGGGGCCCGGCGCGTAATCGTCACTCACGGTCACACCACGCCGCTCGTGCAGTGGTTGAACGAGCGCGGCATCGAGGCGCAATCGATGAAGACGGAATTCGAAGGCGAGGCCGGCGCGGAAGAGGCGGGAGCGTGAGAGTGATGTGGGCATGAAGAGATTCGCGCAACTGTTCGAGGCGATCGACTCGTCGACCAGCACCAAGGCGAAGACGGCGGCGCTGGCGCAGTACTTCGCCAACGCGCCGCCGAAGGACGCGGCGTGGGCCGCGTGGTTCCTCACCGGCAATCGGCCCCGGCAGGCGGTGCCGGCGCGCAGGATGGCGGCGTGGGCGGCGCAAGCCGCGGCCCTGCCGCTCTGGCTTTTCGAGGAGTGCTACGACGCGGTGGGGGACCTGGCGGAGACCATCTCGCTCATCCTCCCGAGGCCCACCGCGGAAAGCGACCACGCGCTCAGCGTTTGGGTGGAAGATCGCCTCATTGCCCTGCGCGAGCTGGGCGAGGCAGAGCAGCGCGCGCGGCTCGAATCCTTCTGGGCGGAGCTCGACGGCACGCAGCGCTTCGTCTTCAACAAGCTCATCACGGGAAATTTCCGCGTCGGGGTGTCGGCGCTGCTGGTGGTGCGCGCGATCGCACAGGCTTTCGGCGTCGACGCGAAGGTGATCGCGCATCGCCTCACCGGCGAATGGTGGCCGAGCGAGGGCGCGTGGATGAATCTCATCGGCGCGGCGTCGGTCGAGACCGATCGCTCGAATCCGTATCCGTTCTTCCTCGCGCAGCCCCTGGGGGGCGGCCCGGAAGCGCTGGGGGATCGCGGCGAGTGGCTCGCAGAATGGAAGTGGGACGGCATCCGCGCGCAATTGATCCGGCGCGGCGACGTGACCGCCCTCTGGTCGCGCGGCGACGAGCTCATCGCGGGGCAGTTCCCGGAGCTCGCGGCCGACGCGGTGAAGCTCCCCGACTGCGTGATCGACGGCGAGATCCTCGCGTGGAAGGACGGCGCGGTGATGCCTTTCGCGGCGCTGCAGAAGCGCCTCGGGCGCAAGAATCCGGGAAAGAAGGTGATGGGCGACGCGCCGGCGATCTTCCTCGCCTTCGACCTTCTCGAGCTCGCGGGAGAGGACTGGCGCGAGAAGCCGCTCGCGGAGCGCCGCGTGAAGCTGCGCGACGTGCTTTTGTCGATCCCCAGCGGCACACGCTTCGAGGTCTCGTCGGAACTGCGCGCGCCCACGTGGGAGACGCTCGCCCTTGCGCGCTCGCAGAGCCGCGAGCAGGGCACCGAGGGCCTCATGTTGAAACGCCTCGACTCCGCATACGGCGTCGGGCGCCCGCGCGGCGCGTGGTGGAAGTGGAAGATCGAGCCCTACACGCTCGACGCCGTCCTCATCT
>JBDTXQ010000215.1:0-5185 GCA_040006115.1 Usitatibacter sp. | reverse complement strand
TCTTCGACCGCATGGACCGCGCGCGCACGCGCTTCAACTTCATCATCCTCGACGCCTGCCGCGACAATCCGTTCGCCGCGAGCTTCAAGCTCACCAGCGCCGGCCTCGCGCAGATGAGCTCCCCGTCGGGCACTTTGATCGCATACGCGACCGCGCCGGGCTCCGTTGCGGCCGACGGCTTCGGCCGCAACGGCATCTACACCAAGCACCTCCTGCAGAACATCAAGGTGCCCGACCTGCCCGTCGAGATCATGTTCAAGCGCGTGCGCGAAGGCGTGGAGCGCGACACGCGCAAGCTGCAGACACCGTGGGATTCGTCGTCTCTCAAGGGCGACTTCACCTTCGCCGGCGGCAGCGGCGCACGCGGCCCGGCGACCGCCGCGGCCGCGGGACCGAGCGCGGACATGACCCTGCAGATCGAGCGCGAGTTCTGGGTAAGCGCGCGCGACTCGTCGCGCCCCGAGGACATCCGCGCCTACCTCGACAAGTACCCGAACGGCAGCTTCGCGTCGCTCGCGAAGAATCGCCTCGACGCTTTGGTGCGCCCCACCCGCGCCGCGCAGGATCCGGCGCCTGCGATCCGCAATCCCCAGCCCGAGCTCACCGCCGCCCCGCCCGCGGAGCCCGTCGCGAGGATGGCCGAGAAGGTTCCGGAGAAGGTGGCCGAGAAGCCCGTCGAGAAACCGGCGGAGAAGCCCGTGGTCGTCGCGGCGGCGCCGCCTCCAGCGCCAGTCGCGCGTTCCTCACCCGCTGCGCCGCAGCAAACGGCCGCCCTGCCTGCGAGCTCGGCCGCGGCGAAGCCCGATCCCATCCCCGGCCGCGAGGTCGCCCCCGGCGTGCGCGAGCTCACGTTCGCGGACGGCTCGACCTATCGCGGCGCCATGCGCGGCGCGAGCCTGCACGGCAAGGGGGAGTACGTCTCGAAGGCGTTCAAGTACGAAGGCGAGTTCAACGAGGGCCTCAAGCAAGGCGAGGGCACTTACATCTGGGAGAACGGCGACCGATACCAGGGGCGCTTCGCGAGCGACCGTCCCGATGGCCGCGGCAAGTACCAGTTCGCCAACGGCGACGCCTACGAAGGCGAGGTGAAGCTCGGCATCATCGCCGGGCGCGGAAGCTACGTCTCGAAGAACGGCGACGTCTTCGACGGCTCATTCTCCAACGGCAAGCCCCACGGTGTCGGCGTCTATCGATACGCGAGCGGCGACCGCTACGAAGGCGAGATGGACATTGGCCGCCCGCACGGTAAGGGGCGCTACTACTCGAAGAACGGCGACCGGTTCGAGGTCGCCTTCGTGGACGGCAAGCCTCAGGGAAAGGGCGCCTACTACTTCTCGAGCGGCGACCGCTATGAAGGCGACATCCACGGCGGAGCGCTCACCGGGCAGGGCACCTACTATCACGCGTCGGGCCCGAAGTACGAAGGCGAGATGCTGCTCGGCCAGCCGCAGGGCAAGGGCGTCTTCTGGTTCCAGGACGGCACGCGCTTCGAGGGCACCTTCGACGGCGGCCTCGCCCGGGCGCGGGGCGAGATCGTGAAGCAGGACGGATCCCGGGTGCCGGCGGAGATCATCGACGGGAACGCGAAGCTCCTCAATTGAGGGGCGCTTCCGGTATAATTACCGGTCGAACTGGAGGTTTTCATGGCCGAACGCAAACGTACCCGTCGCAATACCCTGGAGCGTCGCTGCTTGCCCAAATCATTCAAGCGCCTCTTCCTCGGCTCTCCGAAGGGCATCTTCAAGATGCTCGAAACCATCAAGAAGAACTGAGCGCCCGGTTAACGGGCAGCGGGGCGGTCGTTGGAGCGGACGCTATGCGCCGCTCAACGACGCGAGGAAGGGAAAAAAATGGGCCGCTGAAGCGGCCCTTTTTTCATGTGGCGAGAGTTTTCACGGGGCGAGAGCGGGTTCAGCCAAGAGCCCGGCCGACCACCTCGCCCACGTTGCCGGAGAGTCCCTCGGCATTGCGGATCGACTCCAGCGCCTTGCGCGCGTGCGCCTGGCGTCCCTCGTCGTATTTCTTCCAGCGATCGAAAGCTCGCGCGAGGCGCGAGGCCACCTGGGGATTCAGCTTGTCGAGCGCGATAACCTGCTCGGCGACCCAACGGTAGCCGCTGCCGTCGGCGGCGTGGAAATGCAGCGGGTTGTCCATCGCGAACGCGTGCAGCAGCGAGCGCGCGCGATTCGGGTTCTTCAGGTCGAAAGCGGCGTGCGCGGTGAGCGCCTTCACGCGGTCGAGCGTCCCGGGTAGCCAGGACGTGGCCTGCACCCGGAACCACTTGTCGATCACCAGCGCCTCGGCCTTCCACTTCTCGTAGAACATGGAGAGGGCACGCTCGCGCTCGGCGCCCGCGGAATTCGCGAGGCAGGTAAGCGCGGCCATGGCGTCGGTCATGTTCTCGGCGCGGCGCAACTCGAGGAAGGCGAGCGCGCGCGAGGTGGCGTCGTCGATGGTCGTCACGTAGGAAAGCGCGGCGTTGCGCAGCGCGCGCCGGCCCGCGGGCGCCGCGTCGGGCGAGTACGGGCCCGCAACGGTGAAGTGGCGGAACGCGCCCTCGAATCGCGTGCGGAACTTCGTGGCGATCTCGCGCACCAGCCGCATGCGGGCGATGTGGATCGCCTCGGGATCGGCGACCTCCATGCATTCGGCGAGATATCCCTCTGCGGGCAGCATCAGGGCTTCGGCGGCGAAGGCCGGGTCCTTCGAGCCGTCGCTGATCACGCGGCCCATCGCATCGATGAAGGTCGCGGGGACGTCCATCGAGCGACCCGCGCGAACGCTCGCGATGGATGCGAGCAGGATGCGTATCGCGAGGGCCTGGCCGGCTTCCCAGCGGTTGAACGCGTCGGAATCGTAGGCCATCAGGTGCGCGAGCTCCGAGTCCGTGTAGTCGTAGCGCACGTGCACCGGCGCCGAGAAGCCGCGCAGGATCGACGGAACGGGATTCTCCGGAACCTGGTTGAAGACGAACGATTGCTCCGCGCCGGTGAGCGCGAGCACCGCGGTGCGCGGGCCGTTGGCGCGCGTGCCCTTGAAGAGCGACTGCGAATCGATGTTGACGGGCAGGTCGCGCCCGTCGAGGTCGACGAGGCCGACCGCGAGGGGAATCACGAACGGCGCCTTCGCCGCCTGGCCCGGAGTTGGCGGGCAGCTCTGCTTCACGTGCAGGGTGTAGGTTTCGGACTGGCCGTCGTACTCGCCGCGGCACTCGACCACAGGCGTGCCCGACTGCGAGTACCACAGCCCGAGCTGCGTGAGGTCGGCACCGTTGGCATCGGCCATCGCCGCGCGGAAGTCGTCGCACGTGACCGCCTGGCCGTCGTGGCGCTTGAAATAGAGATCCATGCCGGCCCGGAAACCTTCCTTGCCGAGGATCGTCGCGTAAAGGCGCACGACCTCCGCGCCCTTGTCGTACACGGTCGAGGTATAGAAGTTGTTGATCTCGACGTAGGACTCCGGGCGCACCGGGTGTGCCATCGGGCCCGCGTCCTCGGGAAATTGCCGGCTGCGCAGGTCGCGCACTTCCTGGATGCGCACCACGGGACGCGAGTACTCGTCGGCGCTGTATTCTTGGTCGCGGTAGACCGTGAGGCCTTCCTTGAGCGAGAGCTGGAACCAGTCCCTGCAGGTGACGCGGTTGCCGGTCCAGTTGTGGAAGTACTCGTGCGCCACAACCTTGTCGACTCCGAAGTAGTCGTAGTCGGTCGCGGTGTCGGCGCGCGCGAGGATGTACTTGGTGTTGAAGATGTTGAGGCCCTTGTTTTCCATGGCGCCGGCGTTGAAATCGGAGACCGCTACGATCATGAAGCGCTCGAGGTCGAGCTCGAGACCGAACACCTCTTCGTCCCATTGCAGGCATTTCTTCAACGCCTGCATGGCGAAATCGGCCTGGTCGAGCTTGCCCGCCTCGACGTAGATCTGCAGTAGCGCCTTCTTCGCCGATCGCGTCGTGAAATGATCCTCGAGGAGGTCGAGCGCGGCCGCGACCATCGCGAAGAGATAGCAGGGCTTCGGGAACGGGTCTTCCCACTTCGCCCAGTGACGCGCATTTTCCCCGCCCGTGGGGGACGGCAGGAACCAGCCACCCGGCTCGCCTTCGCCTTGCGCGACGAGGTTGCCGTTGGCGAGAAGGCGCGGGAAGCGCGCTTTCCCGGCGCAGAGGGAAACCGTGTAAGTCGCCATCACGTCGGGGCGATCGATGAAATACGTGATGCGGCGGAAGCCCTCGGCCTCGCACTGGGTGACGAGCCCCGCCTTGGTTGCGTAAAGCCCTTCGAGCTTGGTGTTCTTCCACGGATCGAAGCGCACCACCGTCTCGAGCGTGAACGCCTCGGGCACTTTCGCGATGGTGAGGTGTGCCTCGTCGACGCGGTACTCGCCTTCGGAAAGCGCGCGCCCATCGATCGCGACCGAGACGAGCTCGAGCCCGTCGCCGTCCAGCATCAGCGGTTCGGCGGGGGGGTTGCGCGCCGCGTTGCGCGCGCACTTCATCACGGCACGGATCGTCGCCTGGCCCGGCAGGATATCGACGTCGAGAGCGACCGCCGAGATCAGGAACGCGGGGGGCGTGTAGTCCTTGAGATTGACGACCTGGGGTGCGGCATCACGCATGAATCGCTCCTTCCCGATCAGGCCGCCTTCTTGCGGAAGAGCGCGGGAATGGCCTGCGGCGAGCGCTTCTTGCCGCCGGCGGGATCGCTCGGCTCGGCAGGCGAGCCTGCGGCCGGCGCCGACGGTTCGTACGGCTTGTTGAAGTCCATGCCTCCGGCATTGCCCGAGGTGCGCGGCGCCGGCGAGTTGGCGTAGCGCGGCGCGCGATCGTCGCGCTTCTCGTTGCGGCTGCGCGGCGGGCGCGCTTCCGGCGGACGCGGCGGGCGCCCTTCAGGCGAGCGCTGCTGGCGCGCGGCATTGTTGCGGCCTTCGCCGCGACCCTGGCTCGCGGGCGTGGGGCGTCTTTCCTGCTGCTGTTGCGGGCGGCGGCCGCGGCCGCGCTCACGCTCGGGCGTATCGAGCGGATCCGGGGCGCGCAACGAAGGCCTGCCGGGCTCGAAGCCCTCGGCGTGGCGCACGTCGATCTTCTTGTTGATGAGCCGCTCGATCGCCGCGAGGAGCGGGCGATCTTCCGCGCCGACCAGCGAGAGCGCCTCGCCGGTCGCGCCGGCGCGGCCGGTGCGGCCGATGC
>JBDTXQ010000214.1:0-5196 GCA_040006115.1 Usitatibacter sp. | reverse complement strand
AGCAGAAGTCCTCCATCAGGTACTTGCCGTTGGGCATCAGGTTCACGAGCGTGTGGACGCCGCGTCCGAGGCGATCCCAGTCGTCGAGGTCGAGCTTCACGCCGATGCGACGCGCGATCGCGATGAGGTGGATCACAGCGTTGGTGGAGCCACCCACCGCCGCATTCACCCGGATCGCATTTTCGAAGGCCTGGCGCGTCATGAGGCTCGACAGGCGCACGTCGTCCTTCACCATCTGCACGATGCGCCGCCCCGCGTCGCGCGCGATCACGTTGCGGCGTGCGTCGACGGCGGGAAACGCGGTGTTGCCGGGCAGGCCCACGCCGAGCGCCTCGACCATCGCCGCCATCGTGGATGCCGTGCCCATCACCATGCAGTGGCCATGGGAACGGTGCATGCAGCTCTCGGCCTCGTGGAACTCTTCCCGGGTGAGTTGACCCGCACGCAGCTCCTCGGAGAGCGACCATGTGTTCGTGCCCGAGCCGATGCGCTGCCCGCGATACCACCCCGAGAGCATGGGCCCGCCGGATACGCCGATGGTCGGGAGGTCGCAGCTCGACGCGCCCATGAGGAGCGCGGGCGTGGTCTTGTCGCATCCCATCAGCAGCACGACGCCGTCGATCGGGTTGCCGCGGATCGATTCCTCGACGTCCATGCTCGCGAGGTTGCGGTAGAGCATCGCCGTGGGGCGCAGCAGCGTCTCGCCGAGGGACATCACCGGGAATTCGAGGGGAAAGCCGCCCGCCTCGTACACGCCGATCTTCACCTGTTCAGCGAGTGTGCGGAAATGCGAGTTGCACGGCGTGAGCTCGGAGTAAGTGTTGCAGATGCCGATCACCGGGCGACCGTCGAACTGGTCGTGCGGGATGCCGCGGTTCTTCACCCACGAGCGGTAGATGAAGCCCATCTTGCCTTCGCGGCCGAACCATTCCTGGCTGCGGCGGCGCTTGCGGGATGCCATGCGGGGATTTCCTCCTGAGTGTCAGCCAGATTAAGCGGGAGCATCGCCATGGTCAAGTGGTCAGGCCAATTTTGATATAGTCATGCGCATGAACACTCTCGACCTGAAGGCACGCAACGCCATCGTCACCGGGGGCGCCGCCGGCATCGGCTTCGCCATCGCGCAGCGCCTCGCCGCGTCCGGCGCGCGCGTGAGCCTGTGGGACCGCGATCCGAAGGCGCTGGCGCAGGCGGCAAAGTCGATCGGCGCGAAGACCCACACGGCGCGCCTCGACGTGAGCGACGAGACCGACGTGCAGCTCGCGTTCGACGAGACGGCGCGCGAGCTGGGCCGGGTCGACGTGCTGGTGTGCAGCGCGGGCATCACCGGGCCCAACCTCACCGTGTGGGACTACCCCCTCGCCGACTGGAAGCAGGTGCTCGACATCAACCTCACCGGCGTCTTCCTCTGCAACAAGGCGGTTATTGCCCACATGCGGAAGAACGACTACGGGCGCGTCGTGAACATCGCATCCATCGCCGGCAAGGAAGGCAACCCGAACGCCTCGGCGTACAGCGCCTCCAAGGCGGGCGTGATCTCGCTCACCAAGTCGCTCGGCAAGGAGGTCGCGAAAACCGGCATCCGCGTGAACTGCGTGACTCCCGCCGCGGTGAAGACCGGCATGTTCGAGCAGATGACCCAGGCCCACATCGACTTCATGCTCTCGAAGATCCCGATGGGGCGCTTCGGCCAGGTTGAGGAGATCGCCGCCTTGGTCGCGTGGCTCTGCAGCGAGGAGTGCTCCTTCTCCACCGGTGCCGTCTTCGACCTCTCCGGCGGCCGCGCGGTCTACTGACCCGGCGCCGGGTCCCGAAACCGGGGACAGACGTCAGTTATCGGCATGTGATAATTGAGGTCTGTCCCCGGTTTTCGTCCATAGGAACACCATGAATGCACGCTGCGCCGTCCTCTTCGCCCTCCTTGCCCCCTTGAGTGCGCTTGCCGATACGCTCACGGCGCCGGAGGCCTGCTCGATCGTGACCGCCGAGGAGATCAATACGATCGCCGCGGGAACGATTGCGAATACTCAGCAGCGCAAGACCGGCAATCCATCCGAATGCGCATTCATCGACTCGCGCAAGGGCGCCGTGCTGGTGATCTCGTTCCGACAGGTCCAGTATGCCGCGGAGAACGAGCTGCAACACGAGCGCGAAAACCTGGAGAAGATCTATCGTGGCAAGGTGAAATGGCTCACCGCGGTGGGCGAGAACGGATTCTGGATGCCGATCAACAAGCAGCTCGTGTTCCGCAAGGGAAAGACGCTGGTGTCGGTCGCCTTCGCGCGCACCGCCAACCAGAACGAAGTCGACACCTCGCAGGTGGCGCGCATGATCGACGCGCGCATGAAGTAGTGCGCCTCGAGCCCGGCCGGCTCACGCTCGAGTCGCTCGAGGCATTCGCCCGGTCCCACGAGCCCGTCACTCTTGATCCGGCAAGCCGCGCGCGCCTTGATGCCGGCGCCGAGGTCGTGCGAAGGATGGTGGCCGAGGGCAAACCCGTCTACGGGATCAATACCGGGTTCGGCAAGCTCGCCCAGACCCACATCGCCCACGACCAGCTCGAGCTGCTGCAAAGGAACCTCGTCCTGTCGCACAGCGTGGGCGTGGGCGCGTGGCTCGCCGACGACGTGGTGCGCCTCACCATGCTTCTCAAGGTGGCGAGCCTCGCGCGCGGCTACTCGGGCGTGCGCGCCGAATTGGTCGACGCGCTCATCGCCCTCCTCGACGCCGGGATCTACCCATGCATTCCCTCCAAGGGCTCGGTGGGCGCCTCCGGCGACCTCGCGCCCCTCGCGCACATGAGCGCCACGCTCCTCGGGCTCGGGCAGGTGCGCTGCCACGGCGTCGTGATGAGCTCCGCCGAGGGGTTGAAGAAGGCGGGCCTCGCGCCGATCCGCCTCGCGCCGAAGGAAGGCCTCGCGCTGCTGAACGGCACGCAGGTCTCCACCGCGCTCGCGCTCCACGGGCTCTTCGCCACGCGCAACCTGTTCGCGGCGGCCCTGGTGGCGGGCTCGATGTCGGTGGACGCCGCGATGGGAAGCGACACGCCCTTCGACGAGCGCATCCACGCGCTGCGCGGGCAGCCGGGCCAGATCGCGGTGGCAGGATCCTATCGCGCGCTCCTCGGGGGAAGCGAGATCCGCGCCTCGCACCTCACCGGCGACGACAAGGTGCAGGACCCCTACAGCCTGCGCTGCCAGCCCCAGGTGATGGGCGCGTGCCTCGACCTGATCGAGAACGCGGCGCGCACGCTCCTCATCGAGGCCAACGGCGTCACCGACAATCCCGTCGTGTTCCCGGAGAGCGGCGAATCGTTGTCCGGCGGCAACTTCCACGCGGAGCCGGTGGCCTTCGCCGCCGACACGCTGGCGCTCGCCATCGCCGAGATCGGCGCGCTCGCCGAGCGGCGTATCGCGCTCCTCATCGACGCGAGCATCAGCGGGCTGCCGCCCTTCCTCACCTCGGCGAGTGGCGTGAACTCCGGCTTCATGATCGCGCACGTCACCGCCGCCGCGCTCGCCTCCGAGAACAAGTCGATCGCGCACCCTGCGAGCGTGGACTCCCTCCCCACCTCGGCCAACCAGGAAGACCACGTGTCGATGGCAACCTTCGCGGCGCGGCGCCTCTCCGACATGGCCGACAATACCGCCGCCATCGTCGCGATCGAGCTCCTCGCCGCCGCACAGGGCATCGATTTCCGCCGCCCCCTCAAGTCCTCGCGCGCCCTCGAGGAAGCCCACGCCATCATCCGCAAGGTGGCGCCCCACCTCGACGGCGACCGCTACCTCGCCCTCGACATCGAGGCCGTCACGCCCCTCGTGCGCAACGGCGTCTTCCGCAAACTGGTGTCGGAGACCCATTAAGTCGTACCTGACACCACTTAAAAAGTCGTGTCAGGTACGACTTTTCGCGTTGCGGCGGTAGTGGCTTTGCACCACGCCGTCGGGAAAGGTCCGCGAGCCCACGTGCTCGAGAGTCTCGCGCCGGCTCGAGAAGCCGAAGATGGGGATGCCGTCGCCGAGGATCACCGGGACGTGCGAAACGATGTACTCGTCGATGAGCCCGGCGTCGCGAAACGCGCCGGCGAGCTCGCCGCCGCCAAGCAAGCACGCACGCTTCACGCCGCGCTTTTCCAGGTCGCGCGCGACGTCGACGGGCTCGCGATCCGTGAACTCGACCTCGGCGCGGGTCCCGCGCTCGCGCTTCGTGAGAACGATGCACGCCTTGCCGGGGAAAGGCCATTCGCCGTGGGCGAGCACCGAGTCGTAGGTGCGCCCGCCCACCAGCACCGCGTCCACCGTCGCGAAGAACTGCGCGTAGCCGTGGTCTTCGCGCCCGTCGGCCGAAGCGAGCCAATCCACGCCGCCCTCGAGCGTGCCGATGAAGCCGTCGAGGCTGGCCGCCACGTAGTAGACGATCACGGCCACTTGAATTCGCGCTTGTGCCTGCCGAAGACGAGGATGAAGAAAAGCCCGAGCGCGATGAGCGGCGTTACGGCCGCGAGCATCGAGCCCCAGTAAGGCACGTTTCCCGGATGCTGCGGCGACGTCGCCGGGGCGATGACCCCGAGCGGCATCACGACCACCATCACCCATAGCCAGATCACGGTCACCCATCGCGCGGCGCGGCTGAGCGTCCAGAGGCCCCACGCGAGGAGCGCGAAGAGCGGCGCGACGACGAGGCCCACGGGCTGCTTCATGACGTTCAGCGCGAAGGCGATCGCGACCGCGGCATAGAACGCCGCCATCATCGCCACCGCAACGGCCAGCAGCCGGCTGTGCGCCTTCGGCAGGTAGCGCCACATTGCCTCATTTCTCCTTCGTGGCGGCGCTGGCAGGCGCGATCCGCGCGCCATGCTCGGCGAGGAGTTGCCCCAGGATCAAGCGATGGCAGCGCCGCTCGTCCTCGCAGTAGCACCCCAGCGCGAAATCGGCGTCGTGCGAAAGGCGCGGGAGCGTGTCGAGGAGCCGCACCGTGCCCAGCCGCACGCCCTCGCCTTTCGCGCGCGCGCTACCCAGCCGAACGATTCGAATCGCCATGCGTAGAGGATAATGTAAGCAAAGACCGCCAAGGAAACGCGCATGCCCGCCCGCAAGCCCGCCCTCACCGGCAATCCCGATCTGCTGATGGACCTCGTCGCCGCCAACCGCATCCTCGCGATGGAAGGCGTGCTCGACGCCTACGGCCACGTGAGCG
>JBDTXQ010000213.1:0-5201 GCA_040006115.1 Usitatibacter sp. | reverse complement strand
TTGCTCCTCTTCCTGCCATTCGACGGGTTGGTTTCCCTCTACGTGATCGCCGCGCTCTTCGGCCTCTTCCAGGGCGGCATCGTGCCTTCGTACGCGATCATCGTGCGCGAGCATTTCCCCGCGTCGGAAGCGGGGTCGCGCGTGGGCGCCGTCATCATGTGCACCATGCTCGGCATGGCGCTCGGCGGGTGGATGTCGGGAAAGGTCTTCGACCTCACCGGCTCCTATCACGCGGCCTTCGTGAACGGAGTCGCGTGGAACCTCGTGAATCTCACCATCGCGATACTGCTGCTGCGCCGCGTGCGCGGTCGGATCGCGGAGCTGCAGATCGCATGAGCGTCGAAGCCGGGGCGCTCTTCGCCACGCAGCTCGCCATGGGCTTCGCGCTCGCCGCGTGCGTGGGACTGCGCGCGTTCCTGCCGCTTCTCGCCGCGGGGCTGCTCGCACGCTTCGGCTACGTGAACCTCGGGACCTCGTTCGCGTGGATGCAGTCCACGCCGGCGCTCGTGGTCTTCGGCAGCGCCCTCCTCTTCGAGGTGCTGGCGGACAAGGTGCCGGTGCTCGACCATGCGCTGCATGCGGTGGAGGCGTTCGTGAAGCCCATGGCCGCGACGCTCCTCGCCGCCTCGCTCTTCACCAACCTCGACCCGGTGCTCGCGATGACGCTCGGCCTCATCGGCGGGGGCACGATCGCCGGCGCCGTGCACGCGCTGCGCGGCGGGACGCGCGTGCTCTCGACGGGAATGACGGGCGGGCTCGCCAACCCGGTGCTCTCGCTCTTCGACGACCTGTTCGCCACTGTCGGAGTCGCCTTCGCGTTCCTGGTGCCGGTGCTCGCGGCGATCGTGGTGATCGTGCTGGTGATCCTCGGCGTGCGAATGCTGCGGCGCGCTACGCGAGGTAGGCGCCTCCGTTCAGGTGAAGCTCCTGGCCCGTGATGTAGCGCGCCTCGGGGCCGGCGAGGAATCGCACCGCCGCGGCGACCTCGGCGGGGGTGCCGCGCCTTCCCAATAGCGTCTCGTGCCGGTGCGCAGTCCGCGGGCCGCTCGAGTCGCCGCGCTGCGTATCAATGAGCCCGGGAACCACGCAGTTCACGGTGATGGCGTCGGGCGCGAGGTCGTGGGCGAGCGCGCGCGTGAGCCCGACGAGGCCGAGCTTGGCGGCCACCACGTGCGGCCGCCCGGCGGCGCCGGTGTGGCCCGACATGCCGCCGATGTTCACGATCGCGCCCGCGCCGCTCGCGCGGAGCGCCGCGAGGCTCCCCTTCACCGTGAGGAACGCGCCGTCGAGGATGAGGGAAGTGACGCGCTTCCACGCCGCGTAGTCGATCGCGTCGATGCAGGCCACGTCGCGCACCGCGGCATTGTTCACGAGGATGTCGAGGCGGCCCCAGCGCTCGAGCGTCGCCTTGACCATCGTCGCGACCGCCGCCTCGTCGGTCACGTCGGCCATGATCGCGACCGCCCTGCCGCCCGCGGCCTCGATCTCGTTCACCACCGCGCGCGCCTCGTCAGCCGACGCGCGCGCGTTGACCACGACCGCCGCGCCCGCGTCCGCGAGCGCGTGCGCGATGGCGCGCCCGATGTTGCGGCTTGCCCCCGTCACCAGGGCCACGCGGCCCTCGAGCTGCCTCGTCACGTCGTCATCCCCTGAATGGCGCGAGGTCCGGCGCGCCCGAGTCGAACGCGCTCCCCGCGAACTGCAACCAGGCGTCCGCGCGCGCGCGATCCCACCCGCCGTACACGCAATTGGCGCGGAATTTCTCGACGATCTCCGCGCGCGACAGGGGCTCGCGGGCGCCGCCGCGAAAATGACCCTGGCGCTTCTCGCGGATCGTGCCATCGGCGAGCGTGATCTTCACGTGACCGGTGAATTCGTCGGGATAGGGATTGCGCGGGTCGACGCGGTAGCCCACCTTCGCGGCGAGGGCCGCGATGCGCGGGTCGCGCGCGATCTCCTCGGCGAGCGCCTCGAGGCCGACGGCACCGTGCAGGATCGCGTATGCCACGCAGAACGGCACGCTGAATTTCGCGGCGTACGCGTTGGGCGGCCGCCGCTTCAGCTCGAGCGGCTCCCAGAGCCGGTGCACGATGCCTTCCGCCGTGTCGCATTCGATCTTCGCGACCTCGCCAGTCGCGGACGCGAGGCGCAATTCCTCGGAGAGCCGGCGCGCGCAATCGATGTAGGGATGGATCATGGTGCCGCAAGGGTAGGGCTTGAACGCGATCGTCGACGCGACCCAGCGCTCGCCGAATTCCCCGGTGAGCCGATCCCAATGTCCGTCGGCCGTGTTGGCGAAGCCGTGCAGGAAGCCATGTTCGCCTTCCCACACGGTGCGCGGCCCTTCGAAGCCGGCGCGCGCCAGGTCGACCGCGCGCAACCCCGACTGCGCGGCCCACCCGGGATGCATGCGCTTGGTGGACGCGCCCTCGGCGAGGTACTCGATGAGGCCACCGGCCAAGGACCCCGCGACGCCCTGCGCGGAGGCGAACGTCTTCTCGTCGACGCGTAACGCCGCCGCGACGCCCGCGGCCGCGCCCATGGCGCCGAGCACCGCCGTCGGATGAAAGCCCGCCTTGTGGATGCGCTTGGGCGCGACCATGCCGCCGCGGCACATGACCTCGGCGCCGACCGCCATCCCGAACAGCATGTCGCGACCCTCGATGCGATGGCGCTCCGCGGCGGCGAGTAGCGCGGGAACGATCACCACTCCCGCGTGCACCGGGCCGCCCTCGAAGGTGTCGTCGAAATCCTCGCCGTGCGCGGCGGTGCCGTTCACGAAGGCGGCGCCGGCGGCGTCGAGCGCGCGCAGGTGGCCGATCGCGGTCGATTCCCCGCCGGCCTCCCAGCTCGCGATCGCCGCGTGGACGTAGCTCATGTTGCGCGCGGCGACGCAGAGCCCGGCAATGTCGATGAACATCGACTCGAGCGTGGCGCGCATGGGCGCGGGGACCGGCATTGCGCGTGAGCGCGCGACCGCGGACGCAAGGGCTTCGGCGACGATGGGCGTGGTCACGTGAGGGTCCATGAATCGACATCTTCCCTCAATCCGATGGTGGCGAGGCCGTTGGCGATGGAGACGAACTCGTTGCCCGCCTCGATGCGATCCTCGCCGAAGCGCCGCGCGAAGATGCGCCGCACCGCCGGCACGAACGAGGTCCCTCCGGTGAGGAAAACGCGGTCCACGGCGCGGACCGTGATCGACGCGTTGGCGAGCACGGCGTCAAGCGCGGCCTCGATCGATTCCAGCTCCGGCGCGATCCATCCCTCGAAGGCGGCGCGCGTGACGGTCTCACGGATCTCGAAGCCCGGGCCCTTGAAAAGGAATTGCGCGGTGTCGTCGCGCGAGAGCGCCTCCTTCGTGTCCGACACCGCCTTGTACAGCGTGTATCCCTGGTCGGATTCCACCAGCCGCACGAACCGGCCGACCAGCTCCGGCGCCTCGCTGAAGCGCACCACTTCCTTGAAGTCGCGGAAGTCTCGCGAGGTCTTCATCACCGATAGCTCGTGCCACTGTGCGAAGCCGGAGAAGCAGGAGCGCGGCATCTCGAGGCTCTTGCCCATCGAACGATAGCGAGTGCCCTTGCCGAGCTGCGGCAGGACCACGTGGTCGATGATCCGGTAGTCGAAGCGGTCCCCAGCAACGCCCACTCCCGAGTGCCCGAGCGCTTTCGCGTGCAGCCCGGCTTCCGCCTTCTCGAAATGGATCACCGAGAAATCCGTGGTGCCGCCGCCGAAGTCGGCCACCAGTACCGTGGCGCTCTCCTCGAGGGATTGCGCGTAGAAGAACGCGGCCGCCACTGGCTCGTACACCTGGCGGATGCGCTCGAAGCCGAACGGCGCAAGCGCCGCGCGGTAGCGCTCCATCGCGAGCTTCGCGTCGGGGCGGCTGCTGCCCGCGTATTCGACCGGGCGCCCCACGAGCACGTCCTTGGGCAGGTGATCGAGCTGCGGATGGGCGTGGCCGCGCAGCTCGCGGAAGAAGCGGCTGAAGAGATCCTCGAAGCGCCACGCGCCGCCGTACACGTAGGTCTGCTCGAAAAGCCGGCTCGCGGCGAAGCTCTTCAGCGACTGGATGAAGCGGCAGTCGCCGGCCTGCTCGATGAAGCGCTGGATCGCCCAGGGCCCCGCGTCGGACATCACTCTTGGATGGTCGTCGTCGCCCTCGTTCCAGAAGCAGAGCGCCGAGCGGAACGAGAACAAGCGATTGGAAAGGAAGTTGAAGACGACCGGGTCCGCGGGCGCGTGCGGGTGGGCCCACGAGAGCACCGTGTTGGTGGTGCCGAAGTCGAGGCCCAGCGAGAGCGGCGCCGCCGCGCGGGGGTTCGCCACCTTCGCGTTCAGCGGACCGTCTTGATTCCTGCGAGCTGGTATTGCTCGCGCAGCAGCTTCTCGGTATCCATGATCGATTGGCGGAGCTGCGCGGCGTGCAGGAAGCTGTCCTCGAGCTGGTTGTCGGCGAGGTACTTCTTCCACGACGCGGTCCCGTGCAGCCTGGTGAACAAGTCTTCCCAGTACCTGGCCGCCTCGGCGGACATCTGCGGCGGAGCGACCACGGCGCGAATCTGCGGGGTGGTGGTGACGTCGTAGCCCGCTTCCTTCAGCGTGGGCACGTCGGGGTAGCCGGGCAGGCGCGCCTCGCTGAGCTGCGCGAGCACGCGCAGCTTGCCTGCGCGCACCTGCTCGCCGGCCTCCTGCGGCTCGATCACCATGATGTCGACGTGGCCGCCCAGGAGCGCGGCGAGGCGCTCGCCGCCGCCGGGGAACGAGACAAACGCCCACTTGGCGCCGGTGGCGTGCTGCATCGAGAGGCGCACGATGTTGTCTCGCGAGGTGATCGAGCCGCCCGATTGCCGGAGCGAGCCCGGCTTCGCCTTGGCGGCGTCGATGAATTCCTTGAGCGTCTTGAAGGGGGAGTCGGCGCGCACCGCGAACACCGCCGGCTCGCGCACCAGCTGCACGATGGGCTTCAGATCGTGCAGCGTGATCTTTGCCTCGCTCGTGGTGAGCGGGCCCGCGATCCAGACGCTGGTGATGAGTCCGATGGTGTGCGGGTCGTCCTTCTTCTCCGAGATCGCCGCGGCGGCGACCGCGCCGTTGCCGCCGGGCTTGTTGACCACGACCATGCGCACCGGGAGGAGCTTCTCCTTCTCCATCATGTTGGCGATGGCGCGGCCGAGCACGTCGTTGCCGCCGCCGGG
>JBDTXQ010000212.1:0-5256 GCA_040006115.1 Usitatibacter sp. | reverse complement strand
AGCACCACGAACTCGTCGCCGCCCAGGCGCGCGACGGTGTCGACCTCGCGCACGCAGGCGCGGATGCGCGCCGCGGTCTGGCGAAGCACCTCGTCGCCCGCGGCGTGGCCGAGCGTGTCGTTCACCTTCTTGAAGCGGTCGAGGTCGATGAAGAGGAGGGCGAGGCGATCGCCGCTGCGGTTCACGCGCATGATCGCGTGCTCGAGGCGTGCGGCGAGCGAATTGCGATTCGGAAGACCGGTGAGCGCGTCGAGCACCGCGGCCTGCTGCAGCTGCTCCTCGGCGTCCACGCGCGCGGTCACGTCCTCGGCGAGCGAGAGGATCGAGGCGAGCTTGCCGCTTTCGTCGAACACCGCGGAGTTGTACCACTGGCACCAGAGGGCGCGGCCGTCCCGGGTGACGTTCTTGGCGAGCATGCGGTTCCTGCGCGCCTGCCCCTCGGTGAGCTCGCGGGTGAGGCCGCGCACGTTCTCGAGGGAATCGGGGTGCACCAGGCCGAAGTCGCTGGGCTTCTTGCCGAGCACCTCATTCACCGTCCAGCCGAAGATCGACTCGGCCTGCGAGGACCAGCGCTTCACGTGCAGGTCGGAAGACCACTCGACCAACGCGAGCGGCGTGTTCTCGATGTGGGTGCCGAGATCCTGCAGCGCGCGCCCGAGCGCGTCGTGGGTGCGCTTCAGCTCGTTCACCTCGAGCGCGCAGGAGAAGTAGCCCAGCACCTTGCCGCCGGCGCCGCGGTAGGCGCGCAGGTTCACCGAGAGCCACACCGAGGCGCCGTCGCCGCGCACCGCCTGGCGCTCGTAGTGCACGTCCTCGCCGGCGAGCGCGCGGCTGGTCCACGGCTCGAACTGCGCGTAGGTCGCGGCGCCGTAGATCTCGGCGAGCGTCTTGCCCTGCATGGCCTCGCGCGTTGTGTTCATCCATTCGGCGAGCGCCCGGGACGAGTACTGGACCCGCCCGCCGGAATCGACGAAGGAGACGAGCCCGCCGACCGTCTTCGCGAAGGCGTCCATGAACGCCTCGGGGGTCGGAAAGGCTTCGGGCAGAAGAGGCGCGGGGACCATGGCGGGCAAGTCTACCGGGGAGCGGGGGACGCGATGAATTCGAGATCCTGCGCGAGGGGGCGCGCCGGGAAGTGGAAGCGCACCGGCCCGTCAGGCTCCGCGTGCAGGAACTGGTGCACGAACGGGTCGCTCGAGGCGACCATCGCCGGCGTCGGCCCGTGCCCGACGATCACGCCGTCGTTCAGCAGGTAGAGGTAGTCGGCGAGCTTGAGCGCCTCGTGCACGTCGTAGGTGACGACCACCGAGGTCGCGCCGAGCGCGTCGTTCAGCCTGCGGATCAGGTTGCAGACCACGTCGAGCGTGATCGGATCGAGGCCCGCGAAGGGCTCGTCGTAGATGATGAGCTGGGGATCGAGCGCGATGGCGCGCGCGAGGGCGACGCGCCGCGCCATGCCGCCGGAGAGCTCGCTCGGCTTCAACGCCTGGGCGCCGCGCAGCCCCACCGCGTGAAGCTTCATGACCACGAGGTCGTGGATGATCTCCTCGGGAAGCCGCGTGTGCTCGCGGATCGGGAAGGCGACGTTCTCGAACACGGAGAGGTCGGTGAAGAGCCCGCCCTTCTGGAACATCATCCCCATGCAGCGGCGCAGGTGGCGCAGCCCCGGCGCATCGAGCCCGGGCACCTCGCGTCCCAGCACCGTGACCGTCCCCGAGGTGGGGCGCAGCAGGCCCGCGATGATCTGCAGCAGCGTGCTCTTGCCCGAGCCGCTGATGCCGAGGATCGCGACCACCTTGCCGCGCGGGATCTCGAGGTCGATGCCCTTCAGGATCGGGCGCCTGCCGTAGGCGAAGCGGAGGCCGCGGATCTCGACCGGGTTCTGCGAAGGGTCCATCGCCCGATTATCCCTCGAAACAGGGAGGGATTCCGGGCGTTGCAGTACACTTCGCGCTCCAAGAATAAAGCCAGGGAGCGAACATGGGACTCATCGACCGCGTCAAGAATATCCTCCTCACCCCCAAGACCGAATGGGACGTGATCGCCGCCGAGGCCACGCCTCCGAAGGCGATCGTCACGGGTTACGTGCTGCCGCTCGCACTCGTGGTCGCGGTGGCCGGTTTCGTGGGCTCGGCCCTCATCGGCCACTCGGTGCCGCTCCTCGGCGGGACGATCCGCATGCCGATCGGGTGGGCCCTCGCCCTCGCCCTCTACCAGCTCGTGATGGCAGTGGTCGCCGTCTTCGTCCTCGCTTTCATCGTGGACGCGCTGGCGCCGACCTTCGGCGGGCAGAAGAACTTCAACCAGGCGATCAAGCTGGTCGCCTACTCGTACACCGCAGGAATGGTGGGCTCCGTGCTCGGCATCCTGCCGTGGGTCGGCCTCCTGCTGGCCCTCATCCTCGGCATCTACGGGCTCTACCTGCTCTACCTGGGCCTGCCGAAGCTGATGCTCAACCCTGCGGACAAGTCGGTGGCGTACACCGCCGTCATCATCGTGGTGGCGATCGTGGTGTTCATCATCATCGGCATGATCGGCGCGGCCGTCACGGCGCCGGTGATGATGGGCGCGGCACACATGGGCGCGGCGCCGTCGGTGACCTACGACCGCGGCAGCCCGATGGGCAAGCTCGACGAGTTCGGCAAGAAGATGGACGAGGCGAGCAAGCGCATGGACGCCGCGCAGAAAAGCGGCGACCCGCAGAAGCAGATGGAAGCGGCCATGGGCGCGCTCGGCGCGGCGATGTCCGGCGGCAAGGGCGTGGAGCCGGTGCAACTCGAGGTGCTGAAGCCCGTTCTGCCCGCCACATTCGCCGGCCTGCCGCAGACCGGCACCCAATCGGACCGCAGCGGCGTGCCCGGCCTCATGATCGCGAAGGCGGAGGCCACTTACGGGGACTCGAGCGGCAAGAGCGTGGACGTGGAAGTCGTGGATACTGGAGGCGCCGCGGGGCTGATGGGCCTCGCCTCGTGGATGGGCATCCAGGGCGAGCGCGAGGATTCGAGCCATCGCGAGATCACGCGCCGCGAGGGCAACCGCCTGGTGCACGAGGAAGTCTCGAAGACCGGCGGGGAGAACAAGTTCACCGTGGTGCTCGCCAACCGCTTCGTGGTCTCGGCGAGCGGGCACGGCGTCGACATCAACGCGCTGAAATCCGGCGTGGCTGCCCTCGACCTTGGCAAGATCGAGTCGCTCAAGTAAGGTCCGGCCGAGGCGCGCCATGGCAACGATCCGCAAGGAGATGGTCATGGCGTGCGTCCCGGAGAAGGCGTGGGATGCGGCGCGCGACGCGGGCGCGCTGCATACGCGCCTGGTGCCGGGATTCGTCGTCGATTGCAAGCTCGAGGGAGACGCGCGCACGGTCACCTTCGCCAACGGCGTCGTCGCGCGCGAGCTGATCGTCGACGTGGACGACGCCCAGCGCCGGATCGCGTGGTCCGCGGCCGGCGGGCGCCTCACGCACCATAACGCTTCGCTGCAGGTCTTTCCGGAGGGCGCTGGCCAGTGCCGCATCGTCTGGATTGCCGACCTCCTGCCGAATGCGATGGCCGTGCCGATCGACGCGATGATCGGGCAGGGAATGGACGCGATGAAGCGCGCGCTCGAGGCCGCCTGACTTCCATCAGCGGTCGAGCGGGCTCACCACGCCGCGCCCGCCGCGATTCAGCACGTGGGTGTAGATCATCGTCGTGCTCACATCCTTGTGGCCGAGGAGCTCCTGCACGGTGCGGATGTCATAGCCCGCCTCCATGAGGTGGGTGGCGAAGGAGTGGCGGAGCGTGTGGGCGGAGACGGGCTTCACGATGCCGGCACCGTCGACAGCCTGCTTGAGCGCCCGCGAGAACGTCTGGTCGAAGAGGTGGTGTCGGCGGCGCACGCCACTGCGCGGATCGACGGAGAGATTGTCCTGGGGAAAGACCCAGTGCCAGCGCCAGCTGGTCGCGGCCGACGGATTCTTGACTGCGTAGGCATCGGGAAGCTCCACGCCGGCAACACCCGCAGCGCGATCGCCGTCGTAGACGCGGCGCACCTCCCGCAGGTGGCGCGACATCTCGTCCACCAGCGAGACGGGAAACATTGTTATGCGGTCCTTTCCTCCCTTTCCCTGCCGCACGATGAGCTGGTGCTGAACGAGCTCCACGTCCTTCACGCGCAGCCGCAGGCACTCCATAAGGCGCATGCCGGTGCCATACAAGAGCTTGGCCATCAGCGCGTGCGTGCCGTCCATGCGGGCCAGGATCGCGTGCGCCTCGAGGCGCGTGAGGACCACCGGCAGGCGGCGCGCCTTCTTCGCGCGTGCAATGCCCTGCATCCAGGGCAGATCCAGGCCCAATACCTCTCGATAGAGGAACAGCAGCGCCGCCAGGGCCTGGTTCTGGGTGGATGCCGAAACGTGGCGTGTGGTCGCGAGCGAGGAGAGGAACGCGGTGACATGCTCGGCGCCCAACTCGCGAGGGTGGCGCCGGCCGTGGAAGCGGATGTAGCGCCGAACCCACTCCCCGTAGGAGCGCTCGGTGCGCAGGCTGTAGTGACGATAGCGGATCCGATCGCGCAGGCGGTCCAGGAGCGTCGGTTCGGCCGGGGGCGGGGGTGCGGGAATTTCCGGTTGCGGTGCGTCGTTCGTCATGGGTGTTATCAAGCAACGGTTTGAAATTCAAAACGTCGCTCAACCACTTGCAGTTGACGACCCATGACGGGACGTCCAAGATTTCGGTGTTATCAATCAGCGGGGAAGGTTTATCCAGCAGTGCGGGATAAAACTTCGCCCTAATACAAGTTAGACGTCATTCAGCGACATGGCTAACGGCGGTGGGCCTGATTGCGTTACGTGCGCCAATTTCGAAAGTGGCGGCACGGAGCAAGCGCCCGTGATCGTGAGCGACCCGGCGATTCGGTGCATTTGCGAGCTTCACCAAATTAGGCTTCCGCTGTGGGAGCGACACATTTTTCTGTGCCGCGACTGGAAGCACTTTCGAACGGGGCGACAGCTTGGGTGGTTCGCTCGCCGGCGATTCAAGCTTGGGGTACTTTATGCAGCTGCTCACGAGTACGCGCCGTCACAGGAGTGGAAGCTGTTTAGGCAAATG
This sequence comes from Usitatibacter sp., assembly GCA_040006115.1. Classification (GTDB taxonomy): domain Bacteria; phylum Pseudomonadota; class Gammaproteobacteria; order Burkholderiales; family Usitatibacteraceae; genus Usitatibacter. The sequence goes on along the minus strand of JBDTXQ010000212.1, from coordinate 169 downwards.
GCTAAGGAATGACGTCTAACAACGCGTTGGAGCGGACCGTGGACTATCGTGGGCCGCACCCTAGTTGCCAACAGGTTGTTGGCTGGCTCTGCATGCGGCAAGCGGCGTGGTGGCCGGCCGCTCAACTCGGTCGTTAGAGCGCTCTGAGGCATGGTCGTATTTGTTGGCG
>JBDTXQ010000211.1:0-5271 GCA_040006115.1 Usitatibacter sp. | reverse complement strand
GCCCTCGGCGTCGTGCTTGGTGCGGAAATACGGGTGGTCGAGCTCCTCGGCCTCGTCGAACATGTCCTCGCGAAACACCCCGTCGTAGAGCCCGGCGGCGGCGATCGAGCTCACGTGGTGGAAGACCCCGGCGCCGATCGCGTCGGAGAGCTCCACCGCATGGCGTGTGCCCTCGATGTTGGCCTGCTCCTGGCTCGCGGCGTCGGCGGCCAGGTCGTAGATCGCGGCGAGGTGGAAGAAATGCTTCACCTTGCCCTTCAGCTTCGCGACCTCGCCCGGTGGGAGCCCGAGCCGGGGCTTGGCGAGGTCGCCCACCACCGCGATGACGCGCCCTTCCTCGACGCCCCAGCGCGCGCGCAGCTGGTCGAGCTTCTTCACCGAGCCCTTGCGCACCAGCACGTAGATCGGGCCTTCGCGCGCGATCAGCTTGTCGACGAGGAACCGGCCGATGAAGCCGGTCGCTCCGGTCACGAAGTAGCTCATGGAATTTCCTCCTGGGACGGCCTCGTTCTTTGCGGGGATCATAACCACTTTAGGGTGAACCCTCTAATCCTTCGGCCTATCGTTCGGGATGTCTAACACCGATTTCCCAAGGAGACCCGCATGACACGCACCAAGCGCAATACCCAGGCCCGACCCTTCCAGAGCCTCACGACGGCCGCGATCGCGAAGGTCGAGGTGCTCCGCGATGTCGCCCTCGAGCGGGCCGGCGAAGCGCGCGCCAGGACCACCGCTGCCCTCACGCACCTCGAGCGCGCGTTCCAGCAGCGCGTCTCGAAAGCCGCCGCGCGCATGGGCGTGTCGACTGCCAAGGAAGTCCGCGCGCTCGCGCGCCAGGTGGCCGAGCTCGAGGCCCGCGTCGCAAAGCTGCGCCGCGCGCGCGCCTGAGGCGAGGCACGCGGGGCGCCGAATTGGGCGATACTCTGGCTCACCAGGAGTAGAGTCCCTCGGCGCCCAGAGTGAAACCCCTCGACGGAAACGCCGTGCGCACCCAGCGCACGCGCAGCCGCATCCTTGCGCAGGCCCTCGGCCTCTTCAACGCGGGCGGCGAGGGCAACGTCACCACCGGCGCGATCGCCGAGTCGCTCGGCATGAGCCCGGGAAACCTGTACTACCATTTCAGCAACAAGGACGAGATCGTCGCCGAGCTCCTGCGCGCTTTCGAAGCCCGCATGGACCTCGAGCCCGACCTCGCGCTCGACGCCCCGTCCGCGATCGAGGACCTGTGGCTCTACCTGCACCTCACTCTCGAGGCGATCTGGGAGTTCCGCTTCATTTACCGCAACCTGGACGACCTCGCCGCCCGCGACCGGCGCCTGCGCGAGCGCTTCAACCGCATCGCCGAGCGCAAGTTCCACGGCGTGGTTGCGCTCTGCGAAGGGCTGGTGCGCGTGAAGGCGATGCGTGCCACGGGCGAGGAGATCCGCACACTCGCGCGCAACGTCCTCGTGGTCGCGACATACTGGCTCAACTTCGAGTCGCTGCGCGGGCGCGCGGCTGCCGAGGAGATCGACCTGGGCCGGGGCGCGCACCAGGTGATGTCGCTCGTCGCGCCGTACCTCCTGGGCGACGCGCGCCGCCACCTCGACCGTCTTGCGCGCAACTACATCGAATGACAAGGGAGATGGACCATGGCCAAGACTCAGTGGACGGCGTTCCCGCATCCCGCCAAGAGCTTCACCTACTCCGGCGATGCGCTGAAGAAGAGCTGGGAGAAGCTCCACCGCGGCGATTGCGAGCCTTACCCGAAGTCCGTCGCCGCGCAGCAGGCCTGGCGCCTCTTCCACCAGGGGAAGTTCGCGGAGGCGGCGGCTCTCGGCGTGGAGGAGGGGGCGGCCGCGCTCACCGCCGCCAACAAAGCCCAGGCGATCTATGCCAACGGCGTCGAACCCCGAGAGGCCGCGAAGATCACGCTCTTCGAGGAGGTGATGGAGCGCGCCGCAAGGCAAGCGCGAGAAAACCCGAAGACCGCCAACGCGCACTATCTCTACGCCTATGCCGCGGGACGGTACAGCCAGAGGATTTCGGTCGCGAAGGCGCTCGCGCAGGGCTATGGAGGCAAGATCCGCGCGGCGCTCGAGGCGGCCTTGAAGCTCCAACCCGCCCACGCCGAGGCGCATATCGCGATGGGCGCCTTCCACGCCGAGATCATCGACAAGGTCGGTGCCCTGGTGGGCGGGCTCACCTACGGAGCGAAGCGAGAGGCGGGCGAAGAGCATTTCCGCAAGGCGCTCAAGCTCGCGCCCGACTCGCCCATCGCGCACATCGAGATGGCCAACGGCCTCGTCATGATGCACGGCAAGAAAGCGCTCGAGGAGGCGTCGAAGCTCTACGCCAAGGCGGCCGGGATTGCTCCGCGCGACGCCATGGAGAAGCTCGATGTCGAGGCTGCGAAGGCCGAGCTTGCGTGATTTCTGGCGAGAGCGCCTGTTGCGAAGCCGCCACGCCAGAGCGAAATAAGCCGTTCCCCAGAGTGAAAACGGTTGACAAGTGTTTTCGTGTTGCGCATCCTCTCGCTGTCGCGCCTACGAGGCGAGATGAACAGAACTCAACGTGACCATCAGATTGGAGGATTCATCAATGGCATCTAAGAAAGGCAAGAAGGCATCGAAGAAACCGGCGGCCAAGAAGCCGGCCGCCAAAAAGCCGATGAAGAAGGTCGCGGCGAAACGACCGGCAGCGAAGGCGAAGAAGCCCGCCGCCAAACGCAAGCCCAACGCCGCGTTCATGAAGCCGATGAACATCAGCTCCACGCTCGCCGCGGTGATCGGAAGCAATCCGATGCCCCGCACGGAAGTCACCAGCAAGCTGTGGGGCTACATCAAGAAGAACAACCTCCAGGACAAGGCCAATCGCCGCATGATCAATGCCGACGACAAGCTGCGGGACGTCTTCGGCGGCAAGAAGCAGGTCTCCATGTTCGAGATGACCAAGCTCGTCTCGAAGCATCTCAAGTAGTCGAACGCCGGGTTTCCGGCGATCAAGAGCAAACGGGCCGGTCGCGAGACCGGCCTTTTTTTCGCCCCGGGTCACGGACGAGGAGAGCCCAATGAAATCCATCGACACCCCGGGCGCGCCGGCCGCGCGCGGGCATTACTCCCAGGCCGTGGTGCACTCGGGCGTGGTCTACGTCGCGGGGCAGCTGCCGATCGTGCCTGACGCGCCGCAGACGCGGCTTGGCGCTTTCGACGAGCAGGCGCGGCGCGTGATCGACAACGTGATCGCCATCCTCGAGGCCTCCGGGAGCGGCGCCGACCTGATTCTCAAGGCCACGGTCTACATCACCGACGTCGCGCACTGGCCCGCCTTCAACGCGATCTACGCCGAAAAGCTGGGTGCCCACAAGCCGGCGCGCACCGTGGTGCCGGTGGCGGCCCTGCATTACGGCTACCTCGTCGAGATGGACGCGGTGGCGGCTCTCAGAGGTTCCTGAAGCGCTTCGGGACGTCCGGCAGGGGGGAAGCCCGCTTGCGCTTGCGTGCCGGGCGCGGCGCGCTCTTCTGCTCGGCCGCTGCCACCTCGTCGGCCCAAGGGCTCATCAGCGTGAGCCACAGGAGCTTCGCGAACTCGTCGCCGAAGCGCCCGACGACGCGGTTTGGATCCGGGACCAGCCCCGCGTCCGTGATCACGCCGAACTGGATGCGTCCGTCGTAGGTGAGGATCGAGACGCCCATGCCGATGCCGCCCGACTGCGGCACCCAGAAGTCCAGCTCCACGATGCGCTTGCCCGCAAGGTAGAGCGGGTGCCGCGGGCCCGGGACGTTGGTCATTACCGCGCTCGCGTTGGCGCCAAGAAGGTGCGTCACCTTTTCCTGCAGCACGCGCGGGCCGTACCCGACCGCGCTGAGGAGCGCGAGCGCGATGGCGGGCTGGTAGGACCCCTTCAGGGCCTGCATGCGGCTACGCACGTTGTAGACGCGCTCCAGCGGATGCTCCATGCCGATGGGAAGGTCGAGGAACACCAGGCCGAACTGGTTGCCGAGGTTCCTGCCGGAGCCCGCGGGCCGCAGGTTCACCGGCACGATCGCGCGGATCTCGAGCGCATCGACCGAGTCTCCCTTCTCGAGGAGATAGTCGCGCAACGCCCCGGCGGCCATCGACAGGAGCACGTCGTTGATCGAGCAGCCGAGCGCCTTGCCCACCGCCTTCACCTCGGCGAGCGGCAGGGGATCGGCCCATGCGACGGTCTTCCTCGTGCCGAGCGCGCCCTTGAAGCGCGTCGGCGCGTCGGCGTCCATGGTCATCAGCTTCGCGACTTCCCCGGCGAGCTCCATGCCCTTTCCGGCAAGCCCCTGCAGCGCATCGCCCGCCATCGACGGATTGGCGGCAAGGCCCTTGCCCTGCTCGATGAGGCCCTTGCCGATCTCCCTGGCATTGCCGAGGGCTGCCGCTACCGGCTTCAGGATCTGCGCCCAGAAATCCGCTTCCCCGCCTTCGCCGGTCTCGACGACCTCCGGCTGCATCGCGAGGCTTCCCTCGGCCGTGCCGTGGGTGAGCGAGAGCATCACCTGGATCAACGCGATGCCGTCGGCGTAGCAGTGGTGGATCCGCGTCACGAGCGCGCTGCCGCCGCGGTAATTGTCGATCACGTGGAACTGCCAGAGGGGCTTCGACGGATCGAGCGGGGTGGAGGCAAGATCGCTCACGAAGGCTTCGAGCTCCTCCTTGCCGGCGGCGCCGGGCAGGGTCGCGCGCAGCACGTGTGCGCCGATGTCGAAGCCTTCATCGTCCTGCCACCAGGCGCCCACGGCATCCTGCACCGCGCACTGCCCGAAGCGGCGGAAGGCGAGGAAGCGCGCGGCGACGATCTTCTTCACCTTGCGCAGGTCGACCTTGCCCTCGAACATCATCACGCCCACGATCATCATCAGGTTCGTGGGCTGGTCCATGCGCAGCCAGGCGGTGTCGACGCCCGAGATGCGCTCGCGCCGTGCGGTCGCCATGGCGTCGCGGCGGCGGCCTACTTGCCGCGCCCGGCCTTCGCCTTCGCCTTGCGCGCGGCGCTCTTCACCTTGCGCTTGGGCGCGCCCGCTTTCGCCGCACGGCCTCGGCTCGCCTTTGCGCCCCCCGCGCCGCCTCGCATCATCGAGCGCACCTCCTCGGTGAGGTCCGCCACCTGCTTCGAAAGATCCGCCACCTCGCCGCGCGTCATCACTCCGAGCCGGCCCAGCGACTTGGAAACCCGGTCCTCGAACACCTGCTCGAGCTTGTCGAAACGCCCGCCGGCGCCGCTCGCGCTGTCGCGCACGCTCTGCATGGCCTGGTCGGCGG
>JBDTXQ010000210.1:0-5273 GCA_040006115.1 Usitatibacter sp. | reverse complement strand
ACGGCGGGCGCGCGGCCGAGATCAGCCAGGCGATCGACAAGGAGTTCAGGAATTCCCTCGCCGAGACGCTCACCGAGACCGAGAAGGCGTTCTCGCTGGGTTTCGTCGCGCAGACCGAGGCCATCGTGACCGCCGTGCGCATCGTCTCCTTCGTGGTGATCGTCATCATCTTCGCGGTAGTCGCCAACACCATGGCGATGACGGCGCGCGAGCGCATGGCCGAGCACGCGACGCTGAGGGCGCTCGGCTTCCACCCGGGCTACGTGATGGCGCTCATCGTCGGCGAATCGGTCATGATCTCGGCGCTCGGCGGCGCCATCGGCATCGCGCTCACCTTCCCGGTGGCGGCGGCCTTCAAGGCGGCGATGGGCTCGATGTTCCCGGTGTTCTACGTGACGAAGGAAACAGTGGTGATGCAGGTCGCGGCGGGCGCCGCGGTTGGATTGCTCGCCGGGATCCTGCCTTCGATCCGCGCGGCGCGGGTGAAGATCGTGGACGGGCTCAGGTTCGCGGGATGAAGATCCCCTTCTCCTATGTTTTTCGCAACCTCTGGACGCGCAAGCTGACCACGCTCCTCACCGCGGGTGGAATGGCGCTCGTGGTGTTCGTCTTCGCCGCGGTGCTGATGCTGGACGCTGGCCTCAGGAAGACGCTGGTATCCACCGGGAGCCTCGACAACGCGATCTTGCTGCGGCAATCCTCGCAGACGGAGATCCAGAGCTCGGTGTATCGCGACCAGGCCTCGCTCATCGAGACGATCCCCGAGGTCGCCCACGGCACCGACGGCGGCGCGCTGGTCTCGAAGGAGACGCTCGTCCTCACCCAGATCCCGAAGCGCGGCAGCGACCGGCCGCAGAATGTGGTCGTGCGCGGGCTGCCGCCCATGGGCATGGCGCTGCGTCCCCAGGTGAGGATCGTCGAAGGGCGCATGTTCCGCCCGGGCACCTCCGAGCTGATCGTGGGAAAGAGCGTCGCGGAGGGCTTCGAGGGCGTCGGCATCGGCGAGAAGCAACGCTTCGCCGGGCGCGAATGGACCGTGGTCGGCACCTTCGACGGCGGCAAGTCCGGCTTCGACTCCGAGATGTGGGGCGACGTCGAGCAGATGATGCAGGCCTTCCGCCGCACCACGTATTCGTCGGTGATCGTGCGCCTGCGGGACCGCGGCGACCTCGCGGCACTGAAGAAGCAGATCGAGGCCGACCAGCGCCTCATCCTCGACGTGAAGTCCGAGCCCGCCTTCTACGAGGAGCAGTCGAAGACGCTCTCGCAGTTCATCAGCATCCTCGGCATCACGCTCTCGGTGATCTTCTCGATCGGCGCGATGATCGGCGCGATGATCACGATGTACGCCGCGGTCGCCAACCGCACCGGCGAGATCGGCACGCTGCGCGCGCTCGGCTTCCGGCGCTCGGCGATCCTCTCGGCTTTCCTCCTCGAGTCGATCCTGCTCGCGTTGGTGGGTGGGGTGATGGGCCTCACGCTCGCCTCCTTCCTGCAGGCCTTCACCATCACCACCATGAACTGGCAGTCGTTCAGCCAACTCGCCTTCGGCTTCCACCTCACCGCCTCGATCATCGCCACCACCATGGCCTTCTCCGTCTTCATGGGGCTCGTGGGAGGCTTCCTTCCCAGCGTGCGCGCCGCCCGCCTGGAGATCGTCGACTCCCTGAGGGCCGCGTGAAAAAGTCGTGTCAGGTACGACTTATCGGCGACCGGGTCGCTCCCGGAAAAGTCGTACCTGACACGACTTTTTAGAATGGACAGGATCTTGGCTACCTACAGAATCACCGCGTCGGAATCCGAGAGCCGGGTCCGAGCCGAGGCATTGGCGACCGAGCAGAGCGTGGAGATGCCGATCGCGGCGATCGGCGACGATCGCGTGCTGAGCGAGGTCGTCGCGACAGTCGAGTCGATCCGTCCGCATGCGGGATACTTCGACGTGGTGCTGGGCATCGCGCCCGCCACCACGGGCAACGAAGCCTCGCAGCTCATGAACATGTTGTTCGGCAACTGCTCACTGCAGCCCGAGGTCGAGCTCGTCGACGTGGCGTTTCCGGCGGGATTCGCGAAAGTGTTCCCGGGGCCGCGTTTCGGCGTCGAAGGCATCCGCACCATCACCGGCGTGCACGGGCGCGCGCTCACATGCACGGCGCTGAAGCCCCAAGGCTCCACGGTGGAATACCTCGCGCACCTCGCCCGCACCTTCGCGCTCGCCGGCATCGACATCATCAAGGACGACCACGGCATCGCCAACCAGTCGTGCCACCCATTCGACGCGCGTGTGCCGGCGGTGCAGAAGGCTATCGCGGAAGCCAATCGCGAGACCGGCGGGAACACCGTCTATGCGCCGACATTCTCCGGCGGCGGCCAATCGCTCGCGCGCCAGGCGCGGGTGGCGCGGGACAACGCGGTGAAGATGGCGCTGGTGGCGCCGATGCTCGTGGGCCTGCCCGCCTTCGTCGAGATGCAGGCCGGCCTCGGCGTGCCGGTGATGGCGCATCCCGCGCTCGCGGGCGCGGTGCGCATCGCCCCGCCCGTGCTGCTCGGCAAGCTCTTCCGCCTCTTCGGCGCCGACGCGACCATCTTTCCCAACCACGGCGGGCGCTTCAGTTTCAGCCGCGAGACCTGCATGGCGATCGCCAGGGCGGCGCGCGATCCGTGGCACGACGTGCGCCCAACCTTCCCGGTCCCCGCCGGCGGCATGACGGTCGAGCGCGTCGACGAGATGCTGCGCGGCTACGGCCCGGACACCATCCTCCTCGTCGGCGGGGGTCTCCTCGCCGCGGGCGAACGCCTGCTCGACAGGAGCCGCGACTTCGCCGCCGCGGTAAAAAAATAACCCGTTCAGACGGGAGGCGGGTCGAGCGCGCGATCCCAATTGCGGTGCGCGGCCAGCGCGGCGACAAAGCCCTTCAGCGAGGGCGCGAGCTTCCCGGGCGGCGTAAGGATCAGCGCCGGATCATCGTTGCCGAGCGGGATGTGGGCCTTCTCGAGCAGAGTACGGCCCGCGCCCACGGCAAGGATCGCCTTGCAGTGCCGGAACTGGTCCTTCACGAATTCGCACGCCTGGCCCAGCGTGGCGAGCGCCTTGACCGACGCGGCGCCATCGGCAATCACCACCGCGTCGAACAGCACCGACGGAGTGTTCTCGAAGGTCGCCTCGGCATCGAGCGCGCCCCCCGACGAACTGTCGACGCCGCCCAGGCGCGCCGCCACGATGCGCGGCACCGCGCCCTTCGCGGCGAGCTCGCGGTAGATTGCCATAGCGCCCTCGCCGTCGACGCCCGCGGCGACCAGGATCGCGACCTTGCGACCCGCGATGCCGCCATCGCCCGGGCGTGCGAAGAGCGACAGCGATTTCGAATGCGTGACCTCTGGGTCTTCCGGATCGATCACCAGCGGCAGGGCGGCGGGCACGTTCACCCCGAGCCCGGCGGCCACTTGCGCGACGAGATCCGGATGCACGTTCGCGATCTGCGCCAGCACGCGCTCGCGAATCGCGGGCGTCTCCAACTTCGACAGCTCGAAGCGGAAGCCGCGGACGATGTGCGCCTGCTCCACAGGCGTCTGCGAATTCCAGAAAAGGGTCGCCTGCGTGTAGTGGTCGGCGAATTTCTCGGGCTTGCCGCGTACCTTGTCGTCGGCGATCTGCTGCGGGAACGTGGTGAACCCGCGCGCGGCGCCCTGCTGGAAGGGACACCCGCCGCCGAGGGAATTGGGCTCGTACGCGACGCGCCCGCGGGGAATCGCCTGGCGATGGATCCCGTCGCGCTGGTTGTTGTGCACCGGCGCGATGGACGAGTTGATCGGGATCTCGTGGAAGTTGGGACCTCCGAGGCGCGAGAGCTGCGTATCCAGGTAAGAGTGGATGCGCCCCGCCAGCAAGGGGTCGTTGGAGAAATCGATGCCGGGCACGAGGTTCTGCACGCCGAAAGCGACCTGCTCCGTCTCGGCGAAGAAGTTGTCGGGGTTGCGGTTCAGCACCATGCGTCCCACCGGCGTCACCGGCACCAGCTCCTCGGGGACGATCTTGGTGGGGTCGAGCACGTCGAAGGTGAACTCCTCCGCCTGCTCCTCGGTGAACACCTGGACGCCGAACTCCCACTCGGGGAAAACGCCCGCCTCGATGGAGTCCCACAGGTCGCGCCGGTGGAAGTCGGGGTCCGCGCCGTTGATCTTGACCGCCTCGTCCCAGTCGACCGAGTGCGTTCCGCGCACCGGATTCCAGTGGAACTTCACGAAGCGCGATTCGCCGCGCGCGTCCACGAGCCGGAAGGTGTGCACGCCGAAACCCTGCATCATCGAGAGGCTGCGCGGGATGGCGCGGTCGCTCATGACCCACATCAGCATGTGCGTCGATTCCGGCATGAGCGAGACGAAATCCCAGAACGTGTCGTGCGCGCTCGCCGCCTGCGGCATGCCGTTGTGCGGCTCGGGTTTCACCGCGTGGATCAGGTCCGGGAACTTCATCGCGTCCTGGATGAAGAAAACCGGCATGTTGTTGCCGACCAGGTCGAAGTTGCCCTCGTCGGTGTAGAACTTCACCGCGAAGCCGCGCACGTCGCGCGCGAGGTCGGCGGAGCCGCGCTCGCCCGCCACCGTCGAGAAGCGCACGAACACCGGCGTACGCTTGCCCTTCGCGGCGAGGAACGAGGCGCGCGTGAGCTTCGACATCGGCTGGTAGCACTCGAAGAAGCCGTGCGCCGCCGAGCCGCGCGCATGCACGATGCGCTCGGGAATCCGCTCGTGGTCGAAGTGCGTGATCTTCTCGCGGAGGATGAAATCCTCCATGAGCGTAGGCCCGCGCAGCCCCGCCTTGAGCGAATTCTGGTTGTCGGCGATCGGGGCGCCCAGGTTGGTGGTGAGGCCGCGCCCGGAGCTATCGACGCGCACGCGGTCGAGGGGGTCGTTGCCGGGATTCGCTCCGAGATTCGGCTCGCCCGCGCCCACCTTCGCCGAGGCCGTGGTCTCGGTGAGCGTGCTGCCACCCACCGAAATGTCGGGCGGAGCCACGTGCGCGCCCTCCGGCGGCGACACTGCCGCGTCGCCATGCTCGGCCGCTTTCGCCTCGTTGAACGGGAACGCGCCCGCGGTCTCGTTGGTCGCTGCCATCTTCACCGCGACGGGCGATGTTGCGGTGGCCTTGGCGGGAGATTTCTTCGGGGACGTGGCGGGCTTTTTCGGCTTCGAGGGCATGTTGCGGCTTTCGCGGGGGTGAAGCGGGGGTTAAGCGGGGGTTAAGCGGGGGTTAAGCGGGGGTTAAGCGGGGGTTA